>NZ_JAEUFG010000005.1:98568-248238 GCF_018588585.1 Bacillus sp. SM2101 | reverse complement strand
TTAATAGTGCAAGCACGGTTCTGTGAGGGGATGGAGTACAATTTACCGTAAGGTAAAAAGACTCCATTCTACTCGACATCTGTAATATAGATACGTGCCATTATACATTTTAGGGTCATATTGTTGAGGAATAGCTACCGATTTTACAGAAGTTAAATTAGTTTAAGATTAGTGGTAATGAACAACACATAAGTAACAGCGATTTTTTAAAAATAGCTTATCTATACACAAAAAGAAGACGAGTTTCCATTGAGGAAATCTCATCTTTTATTTGAATAAGGCAATAACAAGTGCTATTTTGAGCTAGAAATTAACAACCAATCGCCAATATTATAAAATATGTAAATTAAGGATACGGACCTTAAATCTGGAAACTTAATTTGTTTCGGTACTCTTTTAAATTATTTTCCACTTCATTTTAAAAAAATTAACGTTTTTTAATATTCTCAAAGCATTTATATATAAATTAATTGTATTACTTACTAAATTAATTTAAAAGAACCAGTGTTAAAACACTGGCTTCTGTATTTATCTTGGTAATGAAAAGGTTGCTGATTTTCCTTTGAATAAATCTTTGCCATCCTCACCTTTAAAAGGTCCAACCTCCATATCGAATTTCTTATATAATTCAAATTCGTCTTTTCTAAAAAGGAATACATGAAGTTTTTCACCTTTTTCACCAGGAGAAATTGCTTCTAGTTCACGTGGTTCCACCATTCCTTCACTAAATATTGTTGCTCTATTATCATCAATATTAAGTTTAGTGCCAAGACCACTAATTCTTAAAGGTTCAGTGGATTGATTGTCGATATTTAATTTAACAGTTAAGGCTACAATTCCATTATCACCAAAATTTTCAAAGCGTGGTTTACTTGCTTCTGTAGGCTCAATTACAGTGTATTGCACAGTATCTACTTGAATATTTACCTTATCAATATTTTTTGTTTCATTGATTCCTGTCTCTTCAAAAATCATTTCCTTATCAGCCATATTATCTGTTGTTAAGCGATCTTGTAAAAAGTTTGATGTTGTTTGATTCCCTGTTTCATTGCCTTCAAAAGCGAAAATAAAAGCATCTGAATGCTGCTGGTTACTATTTTTAAACATATCATTGTCAGCAACTCCACCTTCAATGATATATTTAGTAGAAACCGTTTTTAACTTTTCTAATTCTTCATTAGTTAAGATAAATGTCATTAATCCGGTAACAGTTTCACCAGCTTCAAATAAGCTAATTTGATCTTTGTTCTGTTTAATTTTAGCTATTTGTTGATCTTCGGGCACGAGTTTTCTGCCGTTATTTTGAATATAGTCTAAGTTACTGCTTAATTGTATTTTATGAAAATTTGTATAATACAATGGTTTATCGGTAGTATTATTAACCGTTACCTTTGTTGTAATAACATATCCCTCTGTTTGATCATCGAAAGCAATATTATAATCTGTATTCATATCAGTAACTTTTACGATCTGATATTCATCAACACTCACTTTAAAACCATCTAAATCATGAGTATAATTAGGCTCTTTGTTAGTGTAAATTACTTCAACATTACCTTCTGTTTCTTCAGCAATAATTGGATTTAACTCACCAGTGGTCTGTGTATTTTCTTCTACTTTTTCTTCTTCTTCTGGTGCTTTTTCTTCAGTACTTGTTTCCTCCATTTTTGGCTTTTCTTCTTTTTCCTCTGATGATGCTTTTTCATCATCTCCACAAGCTGCTAAAAATAACACTCCAATTGAAAGCATTGTTAAAAATTTTCTTTTGATCATATTCTCTACCTCTCTCTTATGTAATACTTCATTATTATACTAAAATATAGTTTACAAGTTACGGGTATATTTGTATAAATTTACTAGGTATAAATTACTATTTTTGGCTATTTACGTAAACGTTAAATAACCTAGAAACAAATTCAGTCTTGTTTTCTGGGCTATTTGACGTTTACGTTTAAAACAAAATTGAATTATAAAAAAGTCGCACCGTTTATAAAAAAGATTAACCGTTTTAGAAGCTGAATCCTTAAATAAACATTGTTGTATAGGGATTTATAAATTACTTTGATTAGTTGGTTTGGTTAAAAGAAGTTGACAGTATATCCCTACAATCTTCACTTCGAAACCATTCTCACGCTTACACTCGATTTTTCAAAAAATAAAATGATGTACCTCGATTTAAGTCGAAGAAAAATAAAGTCCAATCCTTCACCACTAAATATTCAATCGTATATATAACCATTATTGAGAACAAACTTAAGTTACCTAAACTTGGGCTTGTTAAGTTTGCGAAAAGTAGAGAAGTAGAAGGGCGTGTCCTTAACGCTAGGATTAGACGAAACCCTAGTGGAAAATACTTTGTTTCCCTTTTAGCTGAAGTAGATGTGCAACCTTTAAAAAAACGAAATCATTCTTTGGAATTGATATGGGATTAAAACACTATGCCATTTTGTCTAATGGTACGGAAAACAGTAACCCTAAATTCTCTAGTACGCTAGAAAAGAAACTAGTTGATGCACAACGTATTCTTTCAAGGCGTACGAAAGGTGGATCCAATTGGCATAAACAATGCGTGAAAGTAGCACGTATTCAAGAAAAAATATCAAATGCAAGAAATGACTATTTGCAAAAAGTATCAGCCCAAATTGTCAAAAATTACGACATCATTGGGATTGAAGGTTTGTAGGTGAGTAACATGCTTAAAAACGGAAAACTTTCAAAATCCATAAGTGAAATATCTTGGGCGAAATTCCGTTCTATGCTTGAATACAAAGCAAAATGGTGCGGAAAAAAAGTTATTGCTGTTTCCAAAAACTTTCGCTTCAAGTCAACTCTGTTCGAACTGTGGATTTCAAAATAAAGACGTTAAAAATCTTAACCTTCGCGAATGGGATTGCCCTTCTTGTGGTACTCATCACGACAGGGGTATTAACGCAGGACTAAACCTTAGAAACAAAGAGATTCGTCCCTTAACCGTAGGAACTACGGGGATAGTCTAATCAATTAGAAACCGTTAGGTTTCCTTACTTAGGAATCTCGCGACTTCAGTCGTCAGAGGTTCAAAAACCCCCTTTGCATTCTAAGTTATTACTTACCGATCAATAATATTTAGTTATAGGCTCATGTAACTGGTTACTTAATTGTGGTACAAGAGAGGGTGCAAAGGATGAAATTAGCTGTATAATAACTGAGCGAAGATATATGGATTCAATCAATAAGTTTATATAAAACAATAATTCACATTCAAATGCACCTTTGGTTGAATTGTGAAAAAATGTATACGGCGAATTAACTATAGGAGAACACCACTACACGCTTCTTTCTGTGATCATACTCAAGCCATTTTGAGTGTGGAAGCACTCTGAATTAATTTTATTAATAGAACAAACTGATCTAAACTTAGTAATTGTATCTGTTTCAAGTAATGTGAATTACTAGAAATCATAAAAAAGGTATTGGTAAATTGAATTCACAGAATTACCAACACCTTTTTTGCCTCTTAGATAACCACGCTGAACCGTACAAATAGCAAGAAAGAGTCCATGCCTAATTAAACTTTACTTCATAAAAAAACTATTACAAAAACCTCTCGACCACCTACTCCTACAGCATTAGCATGACTCTTATTATGATTTGAGATATGTAGTGCTTTTTTATTTATTCAAATGCAGAATTTGGGGTTAAATCTTGTATTTCTCATCTGATGTCTTTTGCTTTCTTGCCTCACGAATTACACAGCCTACAGTCATATATATAGATTTTCTTAATAGGCTAGATCTGCGTTTAGTAATTTTGTCTTGAATAACTGGATTAGTATTTTTTATGGCTGCTTTCACATGGGTTGTTATTTATCGTACTAAAAAATGAAAATGAACACCTATAAAATTAAGTATCGTAAGGTCTTTTCTTCAGTACAAAGATGACTAATAAATAAAACCGCTTTTTATGTTACTAATTTGGTACCAATAGCAACAGAGTTTACGAAAAGAGCCTTTATAAAACGATCACTGTTGCACAAAACAACATTTTTATCCTCTAGTATAGGAACCACGCCACATAATATACGATTAGAGCTTAAAAAAAGATTGTTAAAACTAACTCAATTTGAAATAATTAGTTTATATCATTGGAAGTTAATAGGTTATTTAGGAGTGTATGATGTGGAAATGCAGCCTTATATTAATGAATTTTTACCCGAATTGAAGCGGTATTGTCATATGTTAACAGGTACACCATGGGATGGTGATGATTTATATCAAGATACCTTGTTAAACATTATTAAACGCTCCTCTAAGCTCAGTGATCACCCTAATCCAAAAGGGTATCTTTTTAAAACAGCAACAAATCAATGGCGAGATACGATCAAAAAAACAAAGAGGGAGGTTGTTGATGGAGAAGTTAGTATGGCTGAAAAAATTACCGACATAAGTTTAATTGATTCTATAGAAGTACTCATTTCACTACTACCTTTCAAACAAGCTGCAATTATATTACTCACAGAATACTTCGGATTTAAGTCAAAAGATATTGCTGAATTATTAGAAATGACTGATGGGGCAGTTAAAGCTGCTTTAAATCGAGGTAGAACGACTTTAACAAAAATGAAAAGTGTTCAAATAAAGAGTAACGAACCTATACCAACGATCCTCAATCGTTTATTAAACAACTTAAAGAAAAATGATTTTCAGGGTATAGTTACTACTTATCATATCCTTGTTTCTCGAGGCGTAAAGGTAAATAGAGATGACCAGTTCTTTACATTTGAGTTGTATGATCCTGATGGGAATCGTTTTTTTTTCAAAGAAAAAATATAAATTTTTTTCGTATCTTTTTTATGTTTTATGCCGTTATTTATATAAAGGAGGCGATTTATATGAAAACAGTTAAAAGAATTGATAGTGTTTTTGTCCCAGTAACAAATATTGAAAGATCAGAAAGGTGGTATATGGAGACTTTTCCTTTTAAAGTTGTTTACCGAAGCAGTGACGGGCAATATGTAGGTTTTCGATTTAATGATGAGGGGGAGTTGAAAACTGCCTTAACCTTATACAAGGTTGAAACAATGCCACAAATTCATCATCAAACCTTTAATTTTTACTGTGAAGATGTTGATAGTTTCCATACTTATTTAACAAATCAAGGGAATAAAGTAGGTGAAATCCATGGAGGAGATGGAATGAGATTCTTTGATTTGTTTGATCTTGACGGAAATATATTGGGTGTTGTGACATTTTAGGAGTTGTATATATAATTTATAAGCAATCACGGAGGAGAAACAATGAGTACATTCATACAAAGAGTGGGTACTACATATGTCCCAGTAGCAGATCCCCAGAAAGCATCAGAGTGGTATCAGCAAAACCTTGGAGCGAAAGAAACGTTTTCGAATCATGATAAGGTAATACTTGACTTAGCGAATCAAAGTTTTTTCTTGTGAAAGCAAAGCAAGGAGAGAGGGTAGGGTTTCTCGATTATAATGGATATGAACATTTTACGATGACTTTTGAGGTGAATGGGTATAGTGAACTAGCAAAGTTTCATACCCTTCTTAAATCCAAAGGAGTCAGTGTAGGAGAAATAGAAGATCGTGGGCACCCAGGTAACAATTTTGTTTTTTATGATCTCAATGGAAATAAGTTTGATGTTTGGAGTGAGCTGAGTCCTATGTTTAAAGAAAAATATCAAGTTGATTAAATGATATATTTGACACCCTAGGAAAAGTGTGTTGAATAATTAGTCGTGTAAATTTCCTGCTATTAAGATGATAAATTTTTATAATATATAGCACGGTATTTAAGCAATGGCAGATTACCTTTTTGGTGTTGAAATGTAGAGCTGAAGAAATGGCTTTTATCGTAACATGGTACTATTTTACTATTAATTATAATTAATGTGGAAAAGAGCCTTAGTAGAAAATAACCCACGATCACTTGGTGTATAGACATTTTAGTTCTAGTACTTAAAGCAATACTCAGTGGGAAGACAGCATTACGAAAAGAACTTTAAAACGAGTGGGGTCTGTATTGGAACAAACCCTACTTCTTTTAATTAAAGGTTTATTAAGCTTTCTTTCTGTCATGAACAATTGGACATATTTTGCAAAAATTTCTTTGATCCCCAACTAAGTATGAAAAACAACAGCTTGTCCGCTTATAAGTTGATTGATTGTTATGTTTTGATTTTGCGAATTTCGAAAATGGGTTATGATCATGTGAACCAAACAAAGAGCTTGCCCCTTCTTGCAACAAATAAATGTAATCATCAGTTATCGTTTCGTGTAAGTGATTATATTGACTATCAGATAACAGTTTTTCGTACATCCATTTTATGTATATATATAGATTTTCCCACATTATGGCCATTGATAGTTTGCATTTTTTATTTATTAATGAAAATAAAACGTCTATGTGATTTGCAAAAATTTGTGTTAAAATATCATTTCTCCACTTGATCCGATTACGATCAGAGGCGTCTTCTATTGATACGTTATTCAACTTGAAAAATGGCTGCCAAAGTGTATCACGTTCTTCCTCCGATTCAATAGCAACATTTTTAATCGAAAAGTCCACCTTTTTACTTAGTGCACTCATCGCATATAATGCAATTAAAACCGCAAAGCTGTATCTTTTCACAAAAAGAGAGCTAGTTACCATAATGTTAGCAGACTTAGTTTTCTCTTTAATATAAACTAAATAATTGTGTAACATTTGTTCATCAAGTAAGTCTTCTGTGTAAACTGACAACAATGAAGGTTTAGTTGTTATTGATAATCGGTATTCCTCTTGTAAGATCTTTAATTCTTCAGCTGTAAACGAGCTCATGATGCTTTTTCACCTCATTTAAAATACGCCTGCCTCTCCCGTGTGGAATGCACATTGGTGTTCCAAAAAGGGGATCAGCTGTTACATCACAATTCATTTGAAAGACTTCCTTAACTAGCTTAGAGTTAATTACTTGTTCCGGTTTCCCGTGAGCAAACACTTTTTTATCTTTGATAGCGATCACGTTATGAGCATACCTGCAAGCTAAATTTAAATCGTGGAGAACCATAATAATCGTTCTATCTTCTATATCGTTAAGTTCAAATAATAGATCTAATATTTCTATTTGATGAGTCATGTCTAAATAAGTCGTCGGTTCATCTAATAAAATTATATCTGTGTCTTGAGCTAACGTCATGGCAATCCAAGCCCGTTGTCTTTGTCCGCCCGACAATGAGTCTACAAAACGATCAGATAGTTCTTCCATACCTGTTGCTTTAAGTGCTTGGGAGACAAGTTTTTCATCTTCTTCGGACCATTGGCGATACCAAGATTGATAAGGGTATCTTCCTTGTTTCACTAGTTGTAAGACTGTAAGTCCTTCAGGAGCTATTGGCCCTTGTGGTAAAATAGCTAATCTTTTAGCAATTTCTTTAGTCGGTAATTTAGCAATAGCATCTTGTTCAATGAAGATTGTTCCCGCTCGGGGCTTCAGAAGCCGAGCTAATGAACGAAGAAGGGTAGATTTCCCGCATCCATTACTTCCAATAAATACTGTAATTTCTCCTTTTGGGATAGTTACATCTAATTCATCTATAATAATCGAATCACTATATGACACCGTCAATGATTTTGTTTCTAATGCTTTCACTTTGCCCACCCCTTTTACATACCGTTTCGCTGTTTATATAATAGATAAATAAAGTATGGTGCTCCAATAATTGCTGTAAAAACACCCGCTGGTATTTCAATAGGAAGAAAGACAGTTCGCCCAATTGTATCTGCTAATAGGACAAGAATAGCACCAATTAATGCTGATAAAGGAAGTAATGCACCAAATGAAGATCCAACAAGTCTTCTTGCGATGTGAGGAGCCATTAGCCCTACAAATCCGATACCTCCAGCGAATGCCACTGCAGTTCCGATTAACGCAGCACTTAATAATAATAATAATATGCGTTGCCTTTGTATGTGAGTACCCACACCAACCGCAATTTCTTCACCTAGTTCTTGAATATTAATCTGTCTTATCATAATCATGACTATGAACAACAGTGAAGTTGTAATTGGGGTCAGTATCCATACGTTTTCCCAATTAGAACCATATACAGATCCTGTTATCCATACATTGGCTTGGCTAGCTTGATAAATTGGACCAATGATCATGAGTAAGGTTGTCAAAGCCTTTGTAAACGCCCACAAAC
This sequence comes from Bacillus sp. SM2101, assembly GCF_018588585.1. NCBI lineage: Bacteria > Bacillati > Bacillota > Bacilli > Caryophanales > Bacillaceae > Bacillus > Bacillus sp. SM2101. The sequence goes on along the minus strand of NZ_JAEUFG010000005.1, from coordinate 240,056 downwards.
TAATACCGATTAATACGAGACGTATAGTAGAAAGACCGTTTTTCCATGCTAGTATGTATAACAAAAAGGTCACAATAGTTGCACCTGCAAATGCACTTAACGGAAGCCACTTGATACTAACTGTTAAAGCATTATTTGCGTCGCTAAATATAACTAAAAAGAAAACAACGGCAACTGATGCGCCACCTGAAATACCAATAATGTCTGGTGAAGCGAGTGGATTTCGGACAATAGCTTGTAAAATAGCCCCAGCTACAGCAAGGCTCATACCGACAAGGATAGCGATCAAAATTCGTGGCATACGAAATGACTGAACGACTAATTGTTCATAAGCATCCCCTTGACCTAATAAGATAGCCACTACACGCAAAGGTTGTAAAAACTGTTCTCCCATTCCGCTACTAATTAAGAATAAGAGTAATAATAACATGAGAAATAATGCAGTTATCTTAATGGCATGTCTATCAAGTATCAGTGATATTTTCTGCTTTCCAACCCGTAAAGGATAATATTTATTCATGCTGAGTGTACTCCTTTTCGAGCAATGTAAATAAAAAATGGTGTTCCGATAAAAGCAGTCATCACACCAACCGGTACTTCTTCTGGCATAATGACGTACCGCGCCCCTATATCCGCTAACAATAACAAAATGCCTCCTAAGACTCCGCAATAGGGTAAAATCCATCTGAAATCATTTCCTACTAATGTCCGCACGATATGTGGAATGATAATACCTATAAATCCGATAGGGCCAGCTACTGCAACAGAACCCCCCGCAAGTAAAACGAAGCAAAACGTCATCGTTAAATTAACTACTCCTGTACGTAGTCCGAGCCCCCTTGCTACATCTTCCCCCATGGTTAAGACATTAATTTTTGGAGAAATAATGAAAGCTAGAACTGTCGCACCTATGAGGTAAGGATATACTGTGAACAAAATATCCAATTCTCTACCTTGAACCGACCCAGCTAGCCAAAACAATGCTTGATCAAGGGCAGATTCGTCCATCACTAATAACCCTTGAGTTAGAGAAGAAAACAACGCTGCTATTGCAGCACCTGCAAGTGTTAATTTCATTGGAGTCAAGCCTGTTCCAGAGCTGCTAAAAACATATACTATACATGAGGCAAAAGCAGCACCAGCAAAAGCGATCCAAGTATACGTTTGCAATGAATTAACTGAAAATACCATTAGTGCAACAACGATAAAAAAGCTCGCACCTGCGTTAATACCTATAATATCCGGTGAAGCGAGTGGATTTTTCATTAGTGCTTGCATGAGGGCTCCTGCAATGGCTAAGCTACTTCCAATTACAGCAGCTATTAATGCTCTTGGTAGACGCACTTGCTGAATAATAATATGTTCATTTGAACCATCAAATTGTTGGAAGGCTTCAATAGCTGTTTGAACACCTGTATCAGTATAGCCAAGGATAATGCTAAGTCCAATACACAACAATAAAATACATAAACTAGTGATCAAACCAAACAATTTTCCTCTATTATTAGTTAGTAACATTTCTTACTTCTCCCTCAATTTACCGAATTCTCTTTAAGTGTAGGAGATGAAAAAGAGAATGTCAATGACTTTGATAATCATTTTCATTTAGATATTGACAAAGCCGAAAATATACTCTAACATCTAAACAGGAATGAAAATCATTATCAAATAGGGGGAGATGACATGAATACATACAAATCAAATCGTTTATCTTCATTACTTACTGGGGTATTTCTCATAGCAATTCTAACACTTGTAGGTTGCTCAAATACAGAAGGTGAAACGTCTAGTGGAGAGAAGGTAACTACAACTGAAAGTAGTTCTTATCAAGTAGAACATGCAATGGGTACAACAGAAGTAGAAGGAACGCCAGAAAAAATTGTTATTTTAACGAATGAAGGGACAGAAGCTTTATTATCACTTGGTATCACACCGGTTGGAGCCGTTCAATCGTGGACAGGTGACCCTTGGTATGATCATATACAAGAAGAAATGAATGGTGTAAAGAGTGTGGGAAAAGAAATGGAACCGAGTTTAGAAACAATCTTATCACTACAACCAGATCTGATCATTGGTAATAAAATGCGACATGAGAAGATTTATGAACAACTATCTGCAATTGCTCCTACAGTATTTGCAGAAACATTGCGAGGAGATTGGAAAGATAACTTTGAGTTATATGCAAAAGCGGTTAATAAAGAGGAGCAAGGTAAAGACGTCATTTCTGAATTTAATAATCGTATTGAAAATTTACAAAATCAACTAGGTGATAAATTAAACCAAGAGGTGTCTATCGTTCGATTCATGCCTGGAGATGTTCGAATTTATCATAAAGATACTTTTTCAGGAGTAATTCTTGAACAATTAGGATTTGCTCGACCGGAAAGTCAGGATATAGCTGATTTTGCAGAAAAAAATGTGACGAAAGAGCGTATCCCAGCAATGGATGGTGACATTCTATTTTATTTCACATATGATCCTGCTGATAAAGAAGGGGAAGCAAAGAAATTAGAAGAAGAGTGGATTAATGATCCACTATTTAATAATTTAAATGTTGTACAAAACAATAATATCTATAGAGTAAATGATGCAATTTGGAACACAGCTGGCGGTGTCAAAGCAGCTAACTTATTTTTAGATGATATTGAAAAATATTTCTTAGAAGAAAATGAATAGTACAATCTTAATAATAAAAACTCGGAATCTGTGATTCCGAGTTTTTATTATTTTTAACATAGGGAGTTATAGTTTGTAATCGTAGTTTGTACATATATTGTTGTCCACCTTACTATTTACGATGAAATGAACTTTATAATCTTATCTAGTCGTTCTGTACTAGTGTAATAAAACTGTTTGTTCATGAATTATTGATTTTTTTACGAGTTTTTTCTTCATACAAAGGTAAATGGCAACTAAATTTTCAACAAGGGCTCTATTTCTACTCACAGAGTTCACGGAACTATAAACCTTTTTCCTTGCAGGATCCATATGGTGATGTATAATTATGGAATATACATCACTGTTCAACTATCTTATTTTTTTTATAGGACAATCTTATCTTCTATATAATAAGAATAGCATTTAAAACTTGATCCAAGTGTTTAATAAGAATGGGAGTGTTATGATGAAGATATTAAATATACTGGGGAGTTCTAGAAAGAACGGGAATTCAGAATATCTTACTGACCAGATGCTACAAGATGTAGCTTATAAAAAATTATTTTTACATGATTATCATATTAAGGATATTGTAGACAAACGTCATACTGAAGAAGGATTTCATCTAGTTGAGGATGATTATGAGGATATCATTCAGTCGTTATTAAGCCATGATGTAATTGTTTTTACAACACCGTTATATTGGTACGGTATGTCAGGACAAATGAAAACCTTTATTGACCGTTGGTCACAATACCTTCGTGATGAAAGGTTCAACTTTAAAGAAGAAATGAGTAAAAAGAAAGCGTATGTTGTCGTTACTGGTGGGAATAAGAAAATTGTAGCCCTACCATTAATTCAACAATTTCATTATATTTTTGACTTTGTCAATATGGAATTTGTTGATTATCTTTTAGGTCAAGGAAACGAACCGATGGACGTTAAGATGGATGAAGAAGCACTTTCAAAAGCAACATATCTTAACAATAAGCTAAAAACACAGTTGGAAGTAATTTAATTGAGTAGTTAATTGATTATAAAGAAAGCTTTGCTATTAAAAGATTATAAATATATAAATCTGAATATTTTATTATTGTAGAATTGTCGATTTTTTGACAGTTCCTTTTTTGTTTCTTACCAACTTTTAACTTTACAAATAATAACATCTAACATATAATTAGATTAAACATTTTATATATATAAACAATTTAGGTGGTGAATATAATGGATAATAACACATATTTTAAAGATGCTTTTATGCTATTAGAACAAATCAATAATTCTCTAATACATGAGATTGAATCGCTGCTTCAGTTTGATTTAACTCCAAAACAATCTGTACTAATAAACATTGTTCAAACATTCAATAATATAACTGTAAAAGATTTAGCCGAGAAGATGAACATATCTACAAGTGGAGTAAGTCAACTGCTTAGTAAGCTAGAAAAAGATAAGTATATTAAGCGAGAAATAAATGTTGACAATCGACGAGAAGTTCATATTAACCTGGATACTAAAGGGTTGGAGCTATATCAAGCTTCTAAAGAAATTGATAATAAAATTATAGATAAGTATTTTTCTAAGTTAGATGAGAGTGAAGCCGAACAATTTTATGCAATTGTGAAAAAACTGCATGGCATCGTCATGTCTGAGAAACAAAATATATAAGCATTGATTCAATATATTTAACTAGGCTTGTTCATGCAAACCTAAAGTATTTTCAGACAGTTAGATATAATGCACAAGAGTTACTTAATTGGCTCATAGAAGTTTCGAATTAAGATAAACACCAGTTCATAGAACTAATATTAAATATTATAAGAATGAAGAATGACATCGAAGGGTCACTGAATGCTTGGAATAATAACAAGTGGGGGATTAGTAAATGAACGTAGCTATACTCGTACTCGACATTCAAAAAGGTTTTATTAGTGAAAAAGCTCGAATGCCAGTAGCAATGCATCATATTGAACCGATGTTGACAAATGTTAATAATATTGTAGCGAAAGCTGATAGTAGAGATATACCTGTTGTGTATATTGGTAATGAATATGAATCTAATCAATTTATTGTAAATTTATTAACAAAAAAATCAGCACTAAAAGGAAGTGAAGGTGCTGAGTTAGATGAGAGATTACTAAGGGTGAATGATGTTAATTTTTCGAAAAACAAATCGAATGCGTTAAGTAATTTAAATCTTGTTTCATATCTAACTGCTAACAGAATTAATCATATAGTTATAGTTGGTTTATTTGCAGAAGCTTGCGTAACTGCGACTGCCCTCGACTCCATCCGTAAGAATTTCATTGTAACAGTAATAAGAGATGCAGTAGCAAGTGCGAATGATTCAAGGAGAGAGAAGTCCTTAAAGTATTTGAATTTCAAAGGGGTTGGCATTATCGAATCTTCTCAGTTATTCGAGAAGGCCGTTAATTAACAGGCTATAGAAGAAAAAATAAATCAAGATGGGTAGGTTATGTTTTCTGTATTCCTTACAAGGCAGCCCTTAAAAATTTTGACTGTGATGTTGTTTGATTTTTGACACGCTAGTTTTATTAAAAAAATCCGAAATCAATACGGAAACAGCCAATAATGATGTTGAGGAGGAAGGACGGTGCTTAATACAATGACTCATAAGTTGATAAAAAAAGAACTAGATAGTGCTAAAAATGCAAGTTTAGCAGTTGGTGTTGTAACACCAGAAGGAAAATTTACAGACGGGCAGTTTAATCACGACTTGAATGAAGGAGAAATTGGGGATTGTATATTTGAAATTGGCTCAACAACAAAGACATTTACTAGTTTATTGTTAGCAAAACTAGTCCAAGAATCAAAAATTTCATTAGATGAACCAATTTCATCATATAAGCCCGCGTACAAAAATGCACTCAGTTATGATGGTAAAGATATTACCTTTCGGCATCTCTCAACACATAGTTCACGTCTACCAAGAGAAGATATGAAAAAGCTACGTAAAAGGATAAAAGAAAATAAACAAGATAAAGATAATTTTTACAAGCATTACACACATGAAGATTTACATCAATTCTTCATTGATTTTGATTTAAAAAAAGAGATTGGAGCCAAATGGGGTTATTCCAATATTGGGATTGGATTATTAGGGAATGTATTAGCTGAAATTGTTGGAATGACTTATGAGGAAGCAATTAAAACGCACATCTTACATCCTTTAAACATGAAAGACACGTTTATTACAGGCAATGAAGAACAAATGAAACGCTATGTACAAACTTATAACAAAAAAGGTGTAATGATACCTCCTATCGAATTACCTTCAATACAAGGTGCTGGTGCATTTAAAAGCACTTTAAATGATATGTTAATATATTTACAACACCAAATGGGGATGAAAGAAAGCTCGCTTAAAGAGGCAATTGAGTTAACACATGAAATACATGGAAATTCTTCAAAGAAAACCATGCAAATGGGTTTAGGGTGGTTTATTGAGCAAAAAAATGGAGCTCTTCTCCGATTATTCATCATGGTGGAACGACGATAGGATTTCATACGTACTGTGGTTTTCTTAAGGAAGAACAAATAGGAATCGTTGTATTTTCTACAATTCAACTAACAACGACAAGAATAATCAAAATATTATTAAAACTAACTGGCTTAATAAATGAGGATATTGCCGAATCAATCTACTTAGAGCATCTAGCATAATAACATATTAAAGCTGTTTTCACATAGATTGTTGTTCTTCATACTAAAGTATAAACAAGTATACAACTGGTACATGTAGTATCTATTTTTCTTAAAGGTATTGACGTAACAATCCCCTGTTAAACTGTAAAGATGATGTGAAAATAGCAACAAGGTTCATGCCAAGAGATCTAAGAAGTAGGTTTGAAAGGAAGAAGAAGCTATGGGTTCAAGAATCATGCATCTATTAATTGCAAATCGTATTGCTGATCAATTCTCAATTAAAGATAAAACTACCTTTCTTTTAGGTGGGATTGCACCTGATGCAGTTTCACCTAAAGATAAATCACATTTCTATAAGGGAGATGTAAATGATTTCTCAAGGAGTATTGATTATGAAGCATTTTTACAAAAATATAGTTCTTACAAAAAGTCTCATTATATATTAGGTTACTACACGCACCTAATTGCTGATCATATATGGTTAAAAGGATTTTACTTACCATGGTTAAAAAATCGTATGGAAAATGATCATAAGATTTTTCAACTATACCATAACGATTTTAGCTTGTTAAATAGTAAGTTATTAACATACTATGGCTGTACTAATGAATTACATGAATTATTATTAAAGCAGAGTGAGATTGTTCAGCTAGATGAAATAACAGAAAATGACGTAAAAGAATTTATACCATACATATTGGAGGATATGAATACTAAACAAAGTGATCTTAATGAGCCGTTACAAGTGTTCATGTTTGACCAAGTTGTTGGTTATGTTGAAACATCCATTGACTTAGGAATTCAGAAAATCAAATCATTAATACAATGAAGATAAGTGAGGGGAAAGTGAGAAAAAAGAAGAAAATAGTTCTTTTTGTATGTGTCATTGTTGTTATGTTAATAGCTTTGACTATAATGAACCCAACAACAGAGGATTTTACAGCATTTTCAGAAGAAAAATATGGTAGGATGCCACCTCCACCAAAGAATATACCAGTCGAAATTGAAAGGATCGATTTCGTTATATTCTCAACGTATACACAAATGCTAGGTTATGAATCAGGAATCACTCATTTAGGTATATTCGGGTATTTTTTTCAAATTTCAGAAGGACAATTTGATTATCCATGGTGGTTAGACTTGTATAACTAGACTATTATCATAAACCTTGTTGTTATTATTACTAACGAAAAACTATAAGTGTCGCTACCCCAGCCCTATTATTATTACGTACAATAGTATGCCAAATTTTTTAGATGTATACGTGTTTATAATGTAGTAAGCATATTAACAGAATTGTATATAGTAGAAAGATTTTTTGGTGCACAGAGGAAAATGAGAGAAATATAAAAGAAGCTATGATCATAAGTAGAGAAGAAAAAATCTAGAAATGGATAGTGGAAAACGGATAACAATTGTTCATTTGTATTCACAGTAAGTTCAAAAGACAACATTAGAGAAATTAAAATATATTAATTTTTTACTTAGGATATCATTTTTGGGAGGAAGTAGTGAATAGTAATAGTAGGATTTTACATTGTATTAACGTCAGGCCTTTAACAATGACTGATTATAACAGTGTCTTATATTGGAGTAAGGATGAATCTTTTTGTTTAGCAAACGGTTGGGAGTACAATCAAAACTCTAAGGAACTATATCAGTGGTGGCTTAATTGTGTAAATAATAAGTCTGAAGAGCTTGTTCGTTTGGGCATAACGTTACATGATCGGTTAATTGGATATGCAGACTTAGCTAGTATTAACAATAATACTGCCGAACTTGGCGTTGCAATTGGTGAGAGCGCATTGTGGGGAAAAGGAATTGGTTTTTATTCTGCTGAATGTATGATGCAATATGGGTTCGAGGAGTTAGGAATTACAGTTTTTAACGCTGAAACCCATGAAGCAAATGTTCGTTCCAAAAAAATGCTTGGTAAATTGGGATTTAAAGAAATTAGTAGAGTAGGTAATGAAGAATATTTAGGGACTAATGGGCAACTAATACAATATAGATTGTTTTATAAAAATTGAAGCACTTTAGGAATTTAACGATTTTTAACTTCATGGTCAGGTAGAAAAACAACACTTGTTATTCGATCAACATATCATAACAGGTGTTGTTTTTTGTTGTCATTAATTTCGAATCGATTGTAAGGACTGATTGTAAAACATAGGTAGAAGGGGGAGTAATTAATTTTAGAACTATGATGTTGCTGCTGTACGCCTTTAATACTCTCTGAGATTAAGCTTTAATTGTTTTTTCATTTTTTGAGGAGGGTAAGCGAAAGTGAGATCTCCTAACTTGGGCATTGATATTCAGATGCTTGTGGTTTAGCGGTTATGTCACTGCGGATTGTGAGTCTTACCGTATGGCCAAAAATAGAGCTCGAGAAGCATCTACACTATTAGTGGAGTATGCTCAACAGTGTATATCGATAGTATTGGTTGGTCACGGCTTTATTAATATGCTTATTGCTAAAGAGCTACAGAACAATGGGTGGAAGGGAAACAGGAGACCAAGCTCTAAACACTGGGATTGTACTACATATACCTTAAATCTGTTACAGTCTCAGAAGTTTATCTGCTATGTTGTATGATGTGAATGAACAATCATTTAAGTTTGGTTCAAAATCGGCAATAGTAGAAAACGATTTATTGATAGGGAGGTTACATGTATCATGTTTAAACTACTAATATTAATGGTTCTTGTCATAACAGCTGCAGCTGGAGTGACTGCAGCTGTAGCATTAATCGCTAGTTTAAAGAAAAGAAGTTAGCACTCATGAGGTGGTGCTAACTACCCTTATTCTAAATAGCATTTAACGTTTTTCTTAAAAAGTCTCCATTATTAAACGTGTAAAGTGTTTAAACCCAATGGTAAGGTGGAGATGAATTGCCGATGACGATAGCCAAATTAGGCTATAATTTACTCATGACTAGTACTATGGCAAAAGATGATATAGATTTGAGTGATTTTGCTATGATTAAACCAGCTTTCCTACCGCTCATTAAATAATAAAGGCACAGATAGATTTCCATTCGATGGACATCTATAAACGTACGCGGGAAGAAACGTTCAAGGAGACGAAGGGCTACTTTCATCTTTGAACTGAAGCTCCACTTCAAACGTTTGATAAGTGCCAAGTAGTTCACTGATTGTTAGTCAGCACAAATCATCACGAGGTTTCCATCTAGGTCTTTAATAATGAAAAACGCTATGTCATCAAATTCTTGTATCGGTGAATGAATCGTGTAGCCAAGTTTTTGAACGTATTCGTAAGAAGCTGCTATATCTTCGGTGAAAAAGCTAAATAAAGGATGAGGAGAAGGGCATACGTGTTGTGTATGCCCTTTAGTTCCTGCATCCAATAACAAATTTGTATAACCATTAACGTTCATGTTAAAAACAGGTTTGTCAACCTTCCTTTCATCATAACTTTGGCCTAGTAAATGACTATACCATTTTACAGACTCTTTCATGTTACTTACAGGGACAAATGTTATGTTCAACTGATTTTTAATAGGACTTTGCAAAATTCCACTCTCCTTCCATATTTTAGATTCCAAATAACAGAATCTTATTATATAAGACGAAGTTAAACAGTGAATTCTTACAACGATAATAAATTTTTGTTTTTATGACATTGATTGTTGCTTTAACATTCGTGACATCTTTTCTTCGCTAAAGCCTATAAAAACCATATAAAACGCATTAGTTACACAAATGAAGTGAAAAACAACAAGGCTTATGAAAAGAGCTTAAATTTTCAACAAATAGACTTGATTGTTGTATTCGTGCAAATCAAATAATATGTAATAAACAACTAGGGGTTGTGTCATCTTTTTCTTCTTAACAATATGACAAATACAATATCACTAGAGCTGTTCTAATTTAAGCTTAAGAGTAATAATTTTCAGAAACAAGAATTTTAGAAAATGTGATAATAGTATCTAGCATTTAATTGCACCTCTAACGCTTCAGCGGCCCTTTTCATGATATCCCACGAAAAACAATAAAATTTCCAGTAAGTTATTTTGTTGTCTGTAATTTCTAAATAATGGATATTATTTAAGTATAGTTGATTATCTTGTTTTTTCTCCATTTCAACTAATACACGTTGACCCCACAATTCTATATAATTTACAACGATATCTTGCTGATCTCGTACGATGTTATGCCAATCATTTAAGGAATTGTTACGTGTCTCGTTTGCTCCCATTTCAAAACCTGAATGAACTATATCTGTAACGATATTTTCATCAAGTAATGAAGCGATTAGCTTCGCATCTTTTTTTCTGAATCCTTCAAGCAATAAGTTCATAGTCTTGCTTGTTTGAACATCTGTTTTGTAGTCCTTTAGGATAACTTCTTGAAGGTCAAGGTGTTTTTCTTTCATGATGTTTCTTGCTCTATGTATATTAGTATGTACTGCTGATTGGCTCGAGCCAATAATTTCTGCAATTTCTTTCCCTTTAAATAAGAAAACATCTCCAAGGATTAGCGTCACATATTGGGTAGGTGTTAACAAAGTGATTACAATTTCTAAATGCTCAATAAGCTCGAATTGATAATTGTCTAGTTTGTCTTGGCTAACAGTTGCTTGTATGATGTCGGTATGCTTTTTAGTTTTTCTCATTTGATCAATCCATAAGTTTGAAGCAATTTTAAATAAATACGATTTTGTATTTACTGGTTGATATACTTTCGCTAATACGGATAGTGATTTGAGCAAAGTGTCTTGGACTAAATCTTCAGCATCCCATGGGGATTTAGTTAAATGCATACAAAATCTCCACAAATCTTGACGGTATGGTTCAATTTGGTTTTTGAAAGCTTGATCAATTGATCGTAAAGAATTGCCAAGCTCGTTCAAATTGGTAGTAGACATTTCCATCTCCTTGTCACTTTGATAAACAATGTTTCATCAGCACGTTATAGTTTTTTGTGTAAATTAGGTCGCTATGAATGTTGCTTTTCATATAAAGGATATGAACGCGTATACAAATCACATTCGGGGCATCATAGCAGCTTATAAGAAGAAATTATATCAATTCATCATTAGTTTTTAGTAACTACAACGTTTAAACAAACTCTTTAAATTGTTGAATCATGTTCATGCAGGAAAACTTGAGACCCTTCATAAATCTCACCTGTAGCGACGACTGAAGCATATACGCCAAAAAATGCCTCCCGTTCTTTAACGATCGTCTTTAATATGTTCGGATTTATTTCTGTAGGATTTGTAGGGTCAACATTAACATAAGCACATCTGACACATTTCTTATCTATTTTGTATCTTGTTCCGTTTATTGATAGTTCTTTACCGATCCAAGTTTCTTCCTCAAATGCAATATTACTTTCAAGGTCTATAACGATATTTGGTCTAAATCTCCCTATATCCAATAATTCACTTTTACATAACTCGCTTATTTTTGCTAAAGATGCGGTGGAAGTCAATAATATGTGATTTTCCCAATACGATCCTTTTTCGCTCTCAGGATCATGACTTACTTTAGAGATTGATTCATTATCTAGAAGAGTTGAAAGCTTTTTATCTAGTGCTAGATCACCCCAATCGTAAGTCGTACCGTCAATCGACGTAATACTAACTTTAGGTTCTCCATTTGCGATAGTGTATTTAGCATTGTAATTTACTAACTCGGGTAATTTATCAATAGTTAAGAATTTTGAATTTATTTTATATGCAAAAGATCTGTCTCCCCATATGCCATGATGATGAATAGGAGCATTTTTAAGCCGCTCTCCACCGAATGCTTTAACTGGATATCTATATAATTTACTTACTCTACCTACCTTCATTTGAGCCCTCCTTAATAGGTCATTTATATTACTCTCATTGTCAACAATTAGTAGGAAGGTTGTCAACCTAATAATCTCATTAGCTAATTAGGTAATGTATTTTATGAATGTAAACATATAATATAGAAGCAAAAGATAAAGGATGTAATTAAAGAAAATTCATCCTCCGAAAAAGCTGATTGTGCTTAGAGATATAACCAACATTAATCATATTGTGAGGTGTAGTAATGTGGCTTGCAGGGTTTAGGTGGATGTCAATAATTGTAGGAGTGATGATGGGCGCAGGATTTGCATCTGGACAAGAGGTATGGCAATTTTTTGGCGAAGGTAGTGAGTTGGCAATTGTGTTGTTTATGTTTATATTTACTTTTAGCTGTTTTGTAGTTTTATCAATAAGCTATGAGGAAAAAACTGATCATTTTTTACCGATTTTACGTAAACTTGTCGGTATGAAGCTCGCTCAATTTTATGATGTACTCATTGTTTTTTATTTATTTGCAACAACAGTTGTCATGACAGCAGGTGGTGCAGCAGTGCTAGCACATTTTAATGTACCCTATTGGTTAGCTATTATGATCTTTTTGTCACTATTAACTTTGCAGTTTTTCTGGGGGTTTAAAGGGTTAATTATAGTTAATTTTTACATTTTTCCAGTTCTTATACTCGGATTAATTATGACGCTTATTTTGTTTATGAATCAACTGGAGGAACCGTTTATATTACAATGGGGTGCTAAACAAAACTTGTTATCAGCATTTACATTCACTGCATTTAACATTTTGCCGATCATAGGGGTACTTGGTGCAATTGGCAAGAAGCTACATACGAAAGGGGAAGCAGTGATCGCAAGTATTGGGAGTGGATTAATATTAGGTATCATATGCATAATTTATAACCAGTCATTAATACGTATACCTGTAGATGTAAATGAATGGGAAATCCCTCTATATGCCATTTTAGATTATTTCCCGATGATCATAATTATTATGATGTCGTTGTTTCTATTTACTGCAATTTATACAACTGCCGCGTCTGGTATATTTGGATTATCAGCTAGATTACGAGAAAGATTCCGTATACCTATTTGGCTCTTTTTAATTTTAATATTTATACTTATTATTCCGTTAACAACATTCGGATTTTCAGCATTAGTTTCAGTGCTATATCCATTGGCTGGTTTTATCAACCTATTATTATTAATGTCTATTCTAATATATCCATTAAGAGTCATTGTTAATAAGAGAATGAAAATAGAGATGCCGTCTAATGACAGATGAATGTACTCATCTGTCATTTACACTGTTTTTTCCTGTTTCTAATTGCAAAATAAAGAGCTTCTAATACTAACCAACCATCACTTTTCTTCTTGATAAATCGGTATGGTATGACATTAATAATGACTAAAAAATATGAATAAAGTATGAATAACATGATCATGTCATATAAATGATCTGGCACCAATCTTATAAATAGCAAGATAGTAGTAGCCGTAATAAAATTAAATATAACGCCTCCTAAATGGATGACACTAAGCTTTAAATTAGATAAAATATGTCTTTCCTCCCAAAAGCAATACCCCCCTAAAAAAAACAGCAGTCGTATCGACACTGTTTTTGTTGCTACGATAATAGGACCCATTCCTAACGATATCTCTTTGATTTTAGCCTTGAAATTTGCGGCGAAATAAGCGTGACCAAGTTCATGAATTAAATGTACGAGCGTAACAATGAACAAAAAATATAATAATTCCAAATAAAAACCACCAATATTTTTAAAACAATTATACTATAAAGGTTTTTGAGAATCATAGATGCAGCTAAAACATATATTTAAATTTTCTTTGACATATCTATAGCGATATTTTATGATTGTGGTAAGACCACAAGATTATTGCTGACTTACCAGTAAGTAATTTATAACATAGAAAATAATGAGGGTACTTATTTGTCTCTGTAAAATTTTGAAAATTACAACAATGGAGGTGAATGATTTGAAAGAAAAATCAATTTCCGAGAATTCCTCAACAACAGTAGAAAATACCTTAATTAAAGCTGTTTTGAGCGGAGAATATCCCCCTGGAAGTACGTTGCCTTCAGAAAGAGAGCTTTCTGCAACGTTAGGTGTAGCACGTCCTACTTTGAGAGAGGCACTTCAACGTTTAGCTAGAGATAAATGGTTTACAAAAAGAAAAGGGCATGCGACGATCGTAAATGATTTTTGGAAACTAGGGAATTTAAATACACTCGAAAATATCATCACAAATACTGACCAGCCTAACGGGCAATTTATCGTTCATTTATTAGAAGTGAGAGCAGCTTTAGCTCCCGAATTTGTTCACAAGGCAGTATTATCTAATCCTGCTAAGGTTGTGGCAGTACTAGCAAATAGCAGTGAATTGGAAGATGATTGTGAGCAATTCACATTATTTGATTGGAAACTCCAAACAAAATTAGCAGAATTAGCACAAAATCCGATTTACTTATTAATAATGAATAGCTTTACTGAAATATATAATTTGATGGGGAGGTTGTATTTCTCACATCAGGAAAATCGTGAAGTAACACGTGAATTTTACCTTAAGCTTTTAGCAATGGCTATGGCTGAGGATGCTGATAAAGCTGAGCAACTGACCAAAGAAGAAATGATTAAAAGCATAGATTTATGGAAAAAAAGCCAAAGTATTTAATTGAATCATATTTTGTAAGCGTTTTCGAATGGGTGTATATGAACATACAAAAGATGAATGAAATGTTATTTTTCACGAAAACAGCTTAAAAACCTGTAGAAATATATATGAATATAGGGGGAAAAACAAATGAGAAGATGGAACGGTTGGGGTGACGATACAGTAAATATGGACTTACCAGCAGGGGCAAAGTCCTTTTTAGAAAATGAATTGGGTACGAGTCAGGGTCCTGAGGATATATCGCTAGAGAACGCTATAGCCAATGTTCCAGCATCAAAATTACCTGATCACCGTCTCGTTAGCAAAGATCCACTCGAACGACTGAGACATTCAGTTGGTCAAAGCTTGGGAGATTTTATTGCTATTCGTAGTGGAAAGATACCAACATACCCGGATGGTGTAGCATATCCAACAACAGATGAAGATGTTCGTGAACTATTAAAATATGCTTCACAAGTTGAGGCAAATGTCATACCTTACGGAGGAGGCACGAGTGTTGTTGGACATTTAAGTGCTCTCCCTGGAGACAAACCTACGCTTACAATAGACATGGGGCATATGAATAAATTACTTCATATTGATGAAGAAGGTTGTCTGGCGGAATTTCAAGCTGGTATACGTGGACCAGATTTAGAAGCAGCGTTAAAAGCAAAAGGATTCACGTTAGGTCATTTCCCACAGTCGTTTGAATACTCCACACTTGGTGGCTGGGTTGTTACTCGTTCAGCAGGACAGCAATCATTAAAGTATGGACGAATTGAAAGGTTATTCGTCGGAGGTGTGATGGAAACACCTGTTGGTAGCTTGAAGCTACCTAATTTACCTGCATCAGCAGCTGGTCCTGATTTGCGTGAATTCGTAATGGGATCTGAAGGAAGGTTAGGGATTGTAACTAGGGTAACGATTAAAATAACACCAATTGCAGAAGAGGAAAAGTTTTATACTGCATTTTTTCCAGGTGCTGAGCAAGGGATGGCAGCAATTAAGGAAATTGCACAAAACAGTGTACCTCTTTCTATGATGCGCTTAAGCTTACCTGAGGAAACAGTTTCTCAATTAAAGATGGCAGGGGACAGTAAAACAATAGCTCTGTTAGAGAAATGGCTTAATTTTAGAGGTGTAGATGACAATAAATGTATGTTACTATATGGCGTCACTGGTTCAAAAAAACATGTAAGTGCTGCTCTTAGTGAAGCACAAGCAATGATTAAAAAGCACCGAGGTGTGCTCGTAGGTACAAAAGCGGGTGAACATTGGGTGAAAAATCGTTTCCGCTCACCGTATTTACGTAATAGCCTATGGGAAGAAGGTTATGCAGTAGATACGGTAGAAACTGCAACAACATGGGATCGAGTTCCCGCTACTGCAGAGGCAGTGGAAACTGCATTTCGGAACGGCTTAAAGGATATCGGAGAAAATGTTTTTGCATATACTCATCTTTCACATGTCTATCCCCATGGTTCTAGTATCTATACAACATACTTATTTCGAATAGGAAATACACCAGAGGAAACGAAACGACGTTGGGAAGTGCTGAAAAAAGCTGCAAGTGAAGCCATAGTGAAGAATGGAGGAACCATTAGTCACCAGCACGGAGTAGGGGTTGATCATCGACCATATTTAGAAGCAGAGAAAACACCACTTGGCATGGAAATGATTAGAACCCTAAGCAATACACTTGATCCAGAAAAAATAATGAATAAGGATAAGTTACTATAGAAGGGGTGTTTATAATGACAAGCCGCGTTGAAAAGTGGAGAAGTCTTAATGAACCTTGGGATGTTATTGTTATCGGAGGTGGAATAACCGGTGCAGGCATACTTCGGAAAGCGGCAAGCCTTGGATTAAAGTGTTTACTGTTGGAGAAAAGAGATTTTTCTTGGGGTACATCTAGTCGCTCAGGGAAGCTCGTTCATGGTGGATTACGCTATTTAAAGCAAGGGCAAATCAAAACGACTTATCAGTCTGTATCTGAAAGAGAAAAGCTTCTGCGTGAATGCGAAGGTTTAGTTGATCCATTAGGGATACTCATTCCTTTTTATGATGATGATCGTTTAGGTTCATTTGTATTACAAGCAGGCTTGACTGTATATGATATGATTGCTATGCGCAGAAATCACCGTAAGTATGACTCTGCTAATGTGAGTATGTTGGCACCAGGTCTTAGACAGACAGGGCTAAGTAATGGCTTACAATATTATGATGCAAGGACTGATGACTCTAGGCTAGTACTTAGAGTGTTGAGGGAAGCTGAACATCAAGGTGGAGTTGCTATTAATTATGCTGCAGTAGAAAATTTAACTAAAGACCAAGGCGGTGAAGTGAACGGTGTTGTAGTAAAAGATGTTGTGACTGGGCAAGTGTCAGAAGTTAATGGGAAAGTGATAGTAAATGCAACAGGTGTGTGGGTTGATCAACTTCGGAAACAAGTGGGGGAGTCACCGAAAATGCGTCCTCTTAGAGGCAGTCATTTAATTTTTCCACATTGGCGATTCCCACTTTCACAAGCTGTTAGCTTTGCCCATAAGAAGGATGGTCGTTACATTTATGCGTTCCCTTGGGAAGGAGTAACGCTTGTCGGTACAACGGATATTGATCATCATCAATCACTTGACGAAGAGCCAGGTATTAGTGTTGAAGAAGGGAAATATTTATTTGAATCATTAGATGAGATGTTTCCAGCGTATAATTTGAAACCTGAAGATGTGATTTCGACGTTTGCGGGCATTCGACCTGTGGTAGATACAGGCAAGGAAGATCCTTCAAAAGAATCCAGAGATCATTGTGTATGGACAGAACATGGTCTATTAACTGTAACTGGAGGAAAATTAACGACATTTGATATTCTCGCAAAGGAAGCAATTAATAAAGTATTAAAAGTAGTAACACCATCTAGCACGCTAGCATCGAATGACCTATCAACTGATGAGTCTAAAGATGTAGATGTTAAGTGCAATTTAAACGATACAATCAGCCGTCGATTATCAGGGCGTTATGGACATGAGTGGTCAACATTTGCCGATGAATTGGATCAATCTGGCTGCGAACTAATACTAGATTCAAATACAATATGGGCTGAATTACGCTGGGCTGCGAAGTACGAATCTATCGTTCATTTAGACGATCTGTTACTCCGTAGAGTTAGACTCGGTATGATACTACCTGAAGGAGCTATTAGCATACTTGAACGACTAAAAGTAGAGGTACAGTCATTGCTAGATTGGGATGATGAACGTTGGGACGATGAAGTGGCTAGGTATAAGAAATTATGGAAGCAAGGGTATAGCCCAGATTTATTACGGGAAGTTAAGTGAGGGAAATCGTGCTATAAAATTTGGTGCAACAGAGGATTGTGATAGGTGTTACAACTATTTATGGAGTACGAATGTTAACATTTACAAAGTTAAGACATATTAACATGAGTAATCAAGGCATCTCAGGAAATAAAGTACGTTTATTGAATCATTTCTTTGAGCTATAACGGAACTGAAATAGATAGGGGTATGAAGAAAGCCTCATAACTTTATTAAATATTTTTTTAGAGGCTGTTTCATGTTTGTTATTCGTGGGGGGGAGGAACAACAATGGATGAAACGGTTTTGGCAATTGACATAGGAACTCAAAGTGTACGGACATTAGCTTTTGATAAACACGGTCATTTAATAGATTATACGAAGGTAATTTTTTCACCAGCTTATTTTTCAAATCAACCTGGATGGGCTGAACAAGATCCTGAATATTATTGGAATTGTTTGGTGGAATCTTCTAATAAATTATTTGCGCAAGGTAAAGTAAATAAAGAGGCAGTTGTATCAGTGACGGTAACTACGCAAAGGGGAACGATGGTTAACCTTGATCGTAACAAACAACCATTACGACCTGCAATGCTTTGGTTAGATCAACGCAGATCAACAGAATGGCCTGAAGTTGGGACAGCGTGGCAATCTGTTTTTCGACTTGCTGGATTAACAACAACACTTCATTATTTACAAGCAGAGGCAGAAGCAAATTGGATCAAGCAGCACCAACCAGATATTTGGTCGAAGACCGCGCATTATCTACTGTTATCAGGCTACATCAATTATAAACTTACAGGTGATATTGTAGATTCAATAGGAAACCAAGTTGGGTATATTCCTTTTGATTACAAAAAGCAGTCGTGGTCAGCAAAGAAACATTGGAAATGGAAGGCTATTCCTGTTGAGGAAAAGATGTTACCAACCCTTGTTCAGCCAGGAGAAAAGCTTGGTGTGCTCACTTCAAAAGCCGCTGCAGAAACAGGACTTCCTGCGGGCTTGCAGGTCATAGCAGGGGCAACTGACAAGGCATGTGAAGTATTAGCGACAGGTTGCCTAGCTCCACATAGAGGGAGTGTTGGATATGGGACAACAGCAACAATAAATGTGAATTCCAAAAAATATTTAGAACCAATTAAATTGATACCACCATACCCTAGCGCTGCTCAAGGACAATATAATTTAGAAGTACAAACGTATCGAGGATTTTGGATGGTTTCATGGTTTAAGGAGCAATTTGCAAATGAAGAAATGATGCTAGCGAATGAAGCTGGCGTTGCTGTAGAGGAGTTATTAGATGATTTAGTAGCAGATGTTCCTCCTGGTTCAATGGGGTTAGTACTACAACCATTTTGGTCTCCAGGAATTAGGTATCCAGGACCAGATGCAAAGGGTGCAGTGATCGGATTTGGTGGTGTGCACACTAAAGGTCACTTTTATAGGGCATTATTAGAAGGTTTGGCATATTCTTTACGTGAAGGTAGAGAGAGAATCGAAAAACGGACAAAGGTCCCTATGACAGAACTCGTTGTTTGTGGTGGTGGATCTAAGAGTGATAAAATGCTGCAAATAACTGCTGATATATTTAATTTGCCTGCTAAACGCCCTACTGTGAGCGAATCATCAGGATTAGGAGCAGCTATTTTGGGAGCTATGGGAGCGGGAATTTATTCTACTGTTGAAGATGCTGTTAATAATATGACTAAAGACGGAGATGTTTTCGAACCACTAAAAGATAATGTAGAGTTATATGATCAATTGTATCGAGAAGTATATAAGAAGATGTATACAAAATTAATGCCGTTATACAAATCTATTCAAACAATTACAGGCTACCCAGCGCATCTATAATAAATTATTAGATTGTTAGCAACTTGTATAACACGAATGATGACAACTTATACGATTAAAAACCAGAGATGATCTTCATTCATCTCTGGTTTTTAGCTTATAGATTAGTAGAATGAGAGCATATTTATCCAAGTAAATCTTTACTCGTAACCACATAAATATAAAAATTATGCTACTTGTTTGTTTTTAATCGCTTTGTAGAGCAACATCATAAACATAACTGTAAATAATGCAACTAAAGGATAGTTCACAACCGGATCTAATACAGGAACATCGAATAAGTTAAGAGCATGAAATGGTTTTGTGAATTCTGGTGCAGTCATGAAATTTGAAAAGCTATACTTCTTCACATATTCCCAATAAGGAACACCAAAGTTAATTGTCGGTAATAAAAAGGTTACTGCGCTAATGATAAACGAAACTAAGGTGCTTTTTGTCAAGGCAGAGACAGTTAAGACGAACGCCATAAACGCAATCGCTACTAGTAGATGAATACCAATTTGGCTAAAGAAATATTCGATGGCTGTTAAAGCATATGGTGATTCTGGATATCTTAAAAATTGAATAGATGAATTCCACCCAATATTCCCATAAATATATGAATTCATGATTATATTGAACGTGACCCATACAATTGTTAAGAATAATACATAAATTATTGAAGCGATTATTTTAGCTGTGACACCTTTTCTCCGACCATAAGTTGAGCTATATATTAACTGATCCATTCCTGTATTCGTTTCATTGACAAAAATAGAAGCTAGTCCAATTAACATCAAGATTCCAGTAAAATATGGAGCAAACCTTTCAACAAAATCTATCGTGTTTATTGGCCCTTGATTATACTGAAAGGTATCTAATTTCAAATGATTTAACATATTAATTTCCAATAGGGCTGTTTTATAAGAAATATCATTTTTTGATAATTTGTCTAACTTTATTTCTAGTTCTGTTATTTTCGATTTAATGTCACGCGTAGTATTATCATTAAATAATATTTGTTGAACGATATTATATTTAGCAAGTTCTTCGTCAGTTAAGGAGCTTGTTGGTGTATATGCATAAGGTATAGAGTCTAAAGTTTGAGTAGCTTCCTCTACTCTCTCACTAGTTAAGTTCCCTTCCCATTCTTGAGCAAATGTGTTAAGTTCTTCTTTGACCTCAGTCGCGTATGTGTCTGCTTTCGGTGAAACATTTCGCGATTCACTTACCATCACGAGGCTAAATAGAAGAAACATGAGTACCATTACAATATAAATTCCCTTTTGTCTAAATATTTTATATAGTTCAAACTGCAATAGTTGTTTCACTGTGTTGCCTCCTGATCAAAATAGTATAAATATAGATCCTCTAGATTAGGCTGTGCTGAATGTGCTCTATCATCTGGTTTGGTTTCAGAAATGATTCTAAGTCCAATTTCATTTTGCTGACGAATTATATTTCCCACCTTGTATTTTGCTTGGAATGCTTGAACCTCATTTTCTGGGACATTCACGGTCCATACATATCCTTGGATTTGCTCGAGCAGCTCATCAGGCTTTTCTTTTTGAATGAGTTGACCGGCCTTTAACACCAGTATTTCCTTTGCGATGAATTCGATATCTGAGACGATATGGGTTGATAACAGCACGATCCGATCTTTAGAAATAGAAGACAATAAATTTCTAAATCTAATTCGTTCTTTCGGATCGAGTCCTGCCGTTGGTTCATCAACGATTAACACTTTTGGATCGTTTAATAGTGCTTGTGCAATACCTAGCCGTTGTTTCATCCCACCTGAAAATTTGCCAACCTTTCTTTTCCGATGCTCGGTTAAATTAACAACCTCTAATAGATCATCAATCTTTTTCTTTGCTGTATTCTTCTCAATTCCTTTTAATGAAGCAATGTACATTAAATATTTCTCAGCTGAAAAGGTCTTATATAAGCCAATGTACTGAGGCAAATAGCCGATAACATCACGATATTTTTCATCCAACACTTCAATATCCTTACCGTTATATAAAATTCGCCCAGAAGTCGGTTTAATAAGTGTCACGAGCATGCGCATTAAAGTTGTTTTACCAGCTCCATTTGCACCTAAAAAACCATAAACACCCGCTGTTAAATCAAATGACACATTGTTTACTACAAATTTATCTCCAAACTGTTTAGTTACATTTTCAATTGTTAAATTCAAGGGAAACACCTCTCGTTATTTTTTTAATTTGAAATATAAAAAATGTTACTGCTAATAAAAAAGCGATAATATAAAAGATGACTGGTCTAGATTCCATATATGTTATGAGTTGTTCATTACTCATGTAGATTCCAACGAAACTTATCCACAATATGACTGTTAACGGTGCTGCAATTTGCCCTTTTAATTTTGAGGCTAATAACAACCCAAATGATGCGACAAGAGTAAATGGAAGGATCCAATACATGAGTACCTTCGTAAGCAACATTTGTCCATCTCCAGTAAAACTTAGTAATGTAATAAGAAATACCATGAGAATGAAATTATACACACCGGTGACGACCATTTTAGAAAGCATCAGCTGCTGTGCGTTGTATTTGCATGTTAATTCTAATTCTAGGAAGTTTCTATCTCTGCCTTTAAAGACCTCTAGCAGTCCTAATAGAAAAGGTACGGGAGAAAGTAGCATTATTGCAAAATATGGATTACCAGAAGTGTTCATCGTAAGCAAAAAACCAATTAGGAAAAAAGTGAGATTGGTAATCCAAAATGATTTATCAATAAAAAATATCTCCTTCGTTGATAGTCGCAGCAAATCTGCTAATTTATCTAATTTGCTTTTTTGCTGTCTTTCAGGCACATACTGTCTAAGAGTATCAATTGTTTGATACATTTCATCTTCACTTGGAAACTCAACTGAAAAATCATCTAATGTACTGAAGTGTTCAAGTTCTTTGTTAATTTGAAGATTTATGTCATCCCTGTTGCTCATACGAACCACTCCTTTCTAAAATCATTTTTAATTTGGCCATACCTTGCTTTAGTCTTGATTTTACGGTTGAGACATTCGTATTTGTCACCTGGGCAATTTCTTTAATTTTCATGTCATGGAAGTATTTTAATAAGATTGCCTCACTTTGAAATTCTGGTAGCTCATGAATTGCACTTTTGATCATTTGTCTGTTCTCACTTCTCTCAAAAATATAATGCACTTCTTCATTTTTATTCGACTGAAAGCTCTCATCAAATTCTTCTGTCTGTGATGCTTGTTGATAGGCTTTTGATCGAAAAAAATCTCGACAGTGATTCACAGCAATCGTTAAAAGCCATGTTTGGAACTGGGCTTTCGATGAGTAACTATGAATGCTTTTCATCATTTTGATGAAAATTTCTTGTGTTAAATCATAAGCGGTTTCTTTATCGCCAATCTTCCGATAAACAAAGGCATATACTACTTTATAATGTCTTTTTACGAGTACTTCCATGGATGCTTGGTTCCCTGCTTGAATATCTTTTATGAGCTCTTTATCGGTTAGCAAATTTGTTCACCTCAGCTAGTTTAACGAAATGGATGTTGAAAAAGTTTTAAAAGAGCTAAACGAAAAAACTGGAAATCTATGCTTAAATACAGTGCAAATAATGATAGTTTTTCCTATAAACAGTAAAATTAGTTAACAAGAATGGGTTTTTCAGCGTTAAGTTGAATGGATATAAGAACTCTTTCCGTCACATGTTTAGCTATCTTAAGGAGGTATTATTCTCCCCACGGTTTAATGGAACGGGCTGTATACTTGTGTTTGTTGGCATAAAGTGGGAGACAGTTAAAGGGAAAGGGGACCCGTTTCATGCCTGAAGTGATCGCAGAATAGAATGATATATATAGGGTATTAATTGTTTAGGAGATCATAAAAGGAGGTCGTAATTTGAGTAAACTAAGAATAAGCTCAGGAGTTCTTACATGTTTCGTTGGATTTATATACTTATCAGGATTATTTGGTCATGTTGAATCTGAGGTCATTACATGGGGACTTTTTATTGCGCTCTTAGGTGGCTCAATTATTTTTATTGAGCTGCAGGAGGATAAGTCAAAACGCTTAAAAGTCATTAGTAGCTTCATGTTACCCATAATTGCTTTTCTTCAATTATTGCCAATTTATCTTTGGTTTTCGTACTATGGAAGTAGCATATCTGACGGTACACCATCAACCAGCTTTCTTGCTCACTATTTATTTGCGGTTCCTCACATATCTACGATCATTTTATGTTTGCTAAGCTTGTATCCATTGACAAAAGTAAAGAAAGCATAATCTGTGCTTATAAGACTAAAGTCGTATATAATGATCAATCTAATTAATGAAAGCTTATTATAATTCCTATGCTATAATTTACCTATTCTGTTGAGAGTAGGAAAAGCAAGGTGGTTTATATGAATAAACGTTTTTATGCATTGCTTATAAGTCAAACGTCTACGAACTTGGGTTTCTCATTGTATACAATGGCTGTTGTTATGACAATATTCAAGGAGACGGGTTCAACTACATTATCTGCGTTGGTTACAATACTGAGTCTAGCTTCAAGGTTAATTAGTGCATTTTTGCTACCATCAATTTCAGATAAATTTGCATTAAGATCGATCCTTATATTTGCTCAAAGTATCCAACTGCCATTCATTATTGTATTAGCAGTGCTATTAGTGCAAGAATATACAATGCCGATTATGTCGTTACTATTTAGTACTTTGACAGTGGTTTCTTTTTTTAATGGTTGGTTTGGACCGATTAAATCTACCCTCGTACGTTCTGCAGTAGCAGAAGACAATAGAGTACGTGCAAATAGTTTACTAGCTACTGTAGATCAAACATTTTTATTAGCTGGATGGTCGATTGGCGGCATACTACTTCAGTTTGTTGGGTTATATGTAACATTAGGCTTAACATTTTTGTTGATTTTATTATCCCTATGTTCATTAGCAACAATCAACATACAAGCTGTCATGAACGATACTAAACGTGAGCCCTTTGTTGTCCGTATAACAGAGGGATGGAAATACTTATTTAAGCATCAAGGCTTAAGGGTTATTGTTACGATGGATTTAATTGAGGCATGGGTTGGAACTATT
The DNA here is from genome assembly GCF_018588585.1 of Bacillus sp. SM2101. Lineage (NCBI taxonomy): Bacteria > Bacillati > Bacillota > Bacilli > Caryophanales > Bacillaceae > Bacillus > Bacillus sp. SM2101. Next base: position 215,001 of record NZ_JAEUFG010000005.1, on the reverse strand, counting down.
TGGCTTGGCCCAATTACTATTGCTTACGCCTATGAAGTATTAAATAAAGGAGAAGCATGGTGGGGGTATATTAATAGTGGTTATTATTTAGGTGCAATCATTGGTGGGATACTTATATATAAACTATCTACAATGATGCAAGATAACTTAACGATCTTTATGATAACTGGGGCGTTTTTATTTGGGATGCTGACCTTCACGTATGGTTTAATTACAAATGCTTATTTAGCGCTGCTATTAGTTGTATTAATGGGACCAGCTTATCAAATGCGTGATATGGCACAAGTAACAATGACTCAAAATAGTGCTGACGAAAGAACGTTAACGAAGGTCATGGCTGCGAAATCTACACTTATACAATTTATTTCTATTGTCTCTATGTTAGGAATAAGTCTATTTGCAGACTGGATTGGTGTGAAATATGTGTATATTTTTGCTGGAATCTTGTTAATTAGTTCTGCTATGTACGGTTTTATACATTTGTACATCCTTAAAAAGGGTGTAGTGTTAGAAAAAGAATTAGAACAACCTATGTAATAAAGATATTTTCATATGTGTATGTATAAGATATTACTATTAAAATTATTACGGCTCTCGTCACAGAATTAATGGTTATTGTATAAGATAACGATAACAATACAATTTTTTTACAATTGTCGTCGTAAAAAAATGAGTAGATGTCACTAAACTGTAATTGTATGAACGTTGTTTTACTTAGTAAGAAAAGGCTCTTATCGTGAACTTTTGTGCTTTTTTACTCACATTTGAGTAACTGGTGCGTATCATATGATTTTTGTAATCTAGAGAAAGAAAAGTGTATAGCTCTTATTGTGGAAAACATCTTAAGAAAAACAACAATCAAAGTAATACTGTAAATAAAAGTAGCACGAAATTCAATGTTCTTAGTGAAAAAGAACAACAAGCTCTCAAGAGAAAACAATCAGTAAAGGGAATGCAAGGAACGATCATCGTCCTTATATAAGGGGCAAAATTGCTACGAATGGTAGTTAAACAGTCGAACTAATAAATGGATGAAATTTACACTTATATATGCTATATTATAATTGGATAGATGATATTATTAAAAATGAAAGCAGACTATAGGTGCTTGAACACCAACAGTCTGCTCATACAATAGTTTTCCCCTCAAAGGGGAAGGCAGCGGATGATATAATCCACCCTTCTTTGCCGACAAGCTCAAGGGTGGTTATTTCTTGTTATCGAAAGACAGTATCGCGATGATGAGAATCCCAAAAGAGACCATTAAGCTCACCGATTCATATACCGTCAAGGCATCACCCCCTCTCCAATAAGGAATGACGGGTTCAGCCTTCACACCCTTGAGTACCAACTATTGTATTACTTCCATTATAACACTATTATGTAATAAATTATAAAAATATTTAATATATAGATTGCAAGTTAGCTTATTGTTTTCTTATTCGGAATTAATTACTGAACAACAAAAGTAAGGTCGTTCAGTAGATAAGATATGAATGAATCAACATCCGATATGGATTCCACATGATAATCTAGAATTTACTATACTACTTTTTAAGAATATAATAGAAGAAGATTTTAATGAGGCAGGTGTAATAGATGAAATTTTTTCATACAGCTGATTGGCACTTAGGTAAATTAGTTCATGGTGTTTATATGACTGAAGATCAAGAATATGTGCTAAATCAATTAATTGAAGCAGTTGATCAAGAACGACCAGATGCTGTAATTATAGCTGGTGATGTCTATGATCGTGCTGTGCCTCCGACAGAAGCAGTTCAACTGTTAGATGAAATATTAAGAAGAATTATAATAGATTTACAAACCCCAGTTTTAGTAATTGCAGGGAATCATGATAGCCCTGGTAGACTTCATTTTGCAAGCAGTGTGTTGAAAGCAGCTGGACTACATATTGTCGGGCATCTTTCTGAAAAGGTAGAACCAGTTATTATAAGAGATGATTTCGGTGAAGTTCATTTCCATTTAGTACCTTATGCTGAACCTGGCGTTGTCAAACACTTGTTAAAAAATGAAGAGATACGAAGCCACGATGAAGCTATGGAAGCCATAGTAACTCAAATAACTGAACAAATGGATAATACCGTCAGGCATGTATTTATTGGACATCATTTTGTCACACCAAAAGGTGAAAAAGAAGAAAATACAAGTGATTCGGAGCGACCACTAGCAATTGGTGGAGCTGAGCAAGTAAATGCAAGTTATTTTTCACATTTTCATTACAGTGCTTTTGGTCATTTACATCAGGCACACAAAGTTGGAAATGATAAAATCAGGTATGCAGGATCACCATTAAAATACTCGATTTCTGAAGAGACACATAACAAAGGTTTTTACATCGTCGAGATGGATGATGTAGGTAATACATCGATAGAAAAGAGATTATTTTCTCCTCGACGTGATATGCGAACGATAGAAGGGTATATGAAGGATATCCAATTACATGATAAAAATGAAGATTATGTGTTTGTTAGATTGCTAGATGATCATCCTGTACTATTTCCGATGGAAAAAATTCGTGCTGTTTACCCTAATGCTATGCATATTGAGCAAAAGCAAAATATACCAAATATGCCAGAGGGTGCGCAGAAAAAAAATAATCAACGGACACAAATGGACGAGTTATCACTTTTCAAAGCTTTTTATACAGACGTTAAAGGTACTGAAGTGAAGCAAGATACGGAAGATTTGTTTCGGGATGTACTACAGCAAATTCTCCGAGGGGAAGGAGAACGGACATGAAGCCAATTACTTTAACGATAAGCGCATTCGGTCCATATAAGGATAGAGAAGTAATTGATTTTACTAAATTAGGTGAGCAAAGGTTGTTTGTTATTTCCGGAAGTACAGGAGCAGGTAAGACAACGATCTTTGATGCTATATGTTTTGCTTTATATGGAGAGGCAAGTGGGCAAGAACGTCAAGATACGAAAATGTTACGAAGTCATTTTGCAGATGATGATACACATACTTCAGTAGAGTTAGTGTTTTCGCTAAGGGGTAAGAAATTTCGTATCCTTCGACAGCTATCACATGTCAAGGAAGGTAACAAGACACCAACAGGTGAGCGTTATGAATTATATGAGCAATTGACTAATGGTGAAGAAATTCCATGTGTAGATCGTTTCAAAGTTACTGACATAAATAACAGACTTGAACAAATCATCGGCTTAACGAGAGACCAGTTTCGTCAAATTGTTATGCTACCACAAGGAGAGTTCCGTAAATTATTAACATCAGAAACAGAAAATAAAGAAGAAATACTTAGACGCATTTTTAAAACTGATTCGTTTAAACGGATAGCTGATCGATTGAGAGAGATGAAAAAAGAAATTGAGCTAACCTATATGAACAAGTTGAATGAACGAAGCTTATATTTTGATCAGCTAAAAGGGTTATTGCGCGATCGTGACGGGTCTAAACTAACTGAACTTCTAAAAGAAGAGCATAATAATACACATCAAATTCTATCAGCACTTGATCAAGAGATTGATGAATTTGACGAGGAATCAAAATCACTGTTGCAAAAGCAAAAGATGGAACAAAAAAAATATGATGAAACCTATGAGCTACTACACCGTGGCAAAGTAGTCAATGAACGTTTGGATTTGCTTAACACAAAAAAATCAGAGCTCTCAAATCTATTAGGTCAAGAGCAAAAAATAAAGTTAAAAGTGGATGAATTAGAGCTTGCTACTCAAGCTGAACAGCTCCAAGTTTTTGAACAACAAGTAAATATGGTAAAGCTAGAAGTTCACGATAAGGAGAATGAGCTTATAGCTGTTACAAAGAAGTTAGAGAGCACGAAACAAATTTTCGATCAAGTGAAAAAAGTTTATGAGCAGGAGCAAGAAAAAGAAGGTTTACGTGAAGCTTTATCAATAGAATTAAACCGTCTTCACGATTTAATACCTACTGTACAAGAACTTGATGCTAAACAACAATTAGTAAGCGGATTGAGTCGTGAGCTAAAACATTTAAGCAGCCAGCTTAATGAACTTAAAAATCAACATAAAACAAATTCTCTTAAAAAAACGGAACTCTTTGAACAAATTCGAACGCTTGAATCGAAGGTTGAGTCTCTGCCTGACAAACATAAACAATTGTTGTATTTAAGAGAGCAATCTAAGGCTGTCAATGAATATCTCCAGCTCGTTTTACAAGGTAAACAAGCATATAATAAAATGACACAGAGCTTTAAAAAGTATGAATACGTTAACCAAGTTTATAGTCAATTGGAAAAGCAGTGGATAGATGGACAAGCTAGTTTACTAGCTTTAAGGTTACAACCAGAAGAACCGTGCCCTGTTTGTGGTAGTATTGATCATCCAAATAAAGCGTTTTTAAGTGAAGATATGACTACAAAAGAACAGCTTGAATCGCATAAAAAAGAAAAAAATTTATGTGAAACAACGTATTTGAATGCAAAAGCAGTTTATGAAAGCTTACGTATACAGCTTGAAGAGAAAAAAGAACAAATTGAGCATTATGGGTTTTCTATAGATCAATTGCAAGAACAATATGATCAATTAGTGATTCAAGGAAAACTACTAAAAGCTGAAGTAGAGCAATTAGATCAGGACCAAAAAATTGTAGCAAAATATAAAAAAGAATACGCTAAGCTTGAGATTTCTCTTCAACAAGAAGAAGAGGAAAGGACACAAGTTGAACAGCGATATCAAGAAGTTACGATAAAATATGGTACAGAGGAAGAACTTTTACAACAAAATATAACAAAAGTGAGTGAGGAGCTTCGTTCTGTAGATAAGCTTCAAGCGACAATAACGAAAGTTACCAACGAAAAGAATCATCTCATGCATAAGTGGAAAGCGGTCCAAGACCAATTTAAACAAACCAATGAAAATGTTGTAACAGCTAACGTAAATGTGGTAAATGTAACGGATCAGTTAGCAAAAGCAAAAACAAAGCTTGAAAAAACTGAACAAACATTTTACACTGAATTACGTCTAGCAAATTTTGAGAATGATCAAGAATATTTGAGTGCAAAGCGTAATAAGGAAGCTATGAAGAAATTAAAGGGCGAAATCGAAAGCTTCCATGTGGCACTAAATACTACAAGAAAGCAAGTCGAAGAGCTCGACAAGGAGCTTGTTGGAAAAGAACGAAGTAACGTAGAGATACTAGAACAACGTGTTATGGAGTTAAAAGAACAAACTGAATTAGTGAGAAAATCTTTGCAAACATCAGAATATTACAAGATGGAGGCACAGAAGTTAAAGCAATTAATTGTTGAATCGAGTGAAGCAGAACAAAATGCCGAACAAGAACTAGGGCTGATGAGTGATCTATATAACGTTGTTCGTGGAGATAATGAAAAGAAAATCTCATTTGAAAGATACTTACAGATTGAATTTTTAGAGCAAATCATTCTTGCTGCCAATGAGAGATTAAAGCAACTCTCATATGGGCAATATTACCTTGTTCGTAGTGAACGTTTAGAAAAACGAGGTAAACAAAGTGGGTTAGGGTTAGATGTTTATGATACTTACACGGGACAAAAGCGAGATGTGAAATCCTTATCAGGTGGAGAAAAATTTAATGCGTCATTATGTTTAGCATTAGGTATGACTGACGTTATTCAATCTTACGAAGGTGGAATTTCAATCGAAACGATGTTTATTGACGAGGGCTTTGGATCACTTGATGAAGAGGCACTTCATAAAGCTATCGATACACTCGTTGAATTACAACAAACCGGGCGTATGATCGGTGTCATATCGCACGTCCAAGAATTAAAAAATGCCATGCCCGCAATATTAGAAGTTACAAAAACAAAAGAAGGCTACAGCAAAACTCGGGGCCTGACCACTGCTACGTTATTGCGTTAACGTGTCGAGGGTCTCGTTTCCGAAAAGGAGAGAGAGAAATTGACAGTTGAAAAAATTATAGAGGTTGGTTCACAGATAGAGTTGCAAGCTGTGGATTTATTGAAACCTTGGCAAACAGTGATTGTATTAGTCATTATCTTATTATTGTATATTGCATTATTAGCTGGCTCTAGCCGTGTAAAAAGAATAAAGAGCCATATGATCATAGGTGCTGTACTTGTGGTCGCCTTATCAGTTGTACACTTTTTTGATTATGAAAAAGCGCTTGCCAATGATGAAGAATTTCCTGGAAGAATGGAAGATTGGGAGCAAGAGTACGTCTTACCTTATATTAATAATTTAGAGGTGCTTACCCAAGAAATTGAAGAGATTCAATATAGTGAAGAACTTGTTGTAAAAGCCGAGGAAGAGGAAGAGATTATCGATAAATATAGACGATACTACACTCAAGAGGTTGCTGGTGAGGTACAACCTGTAAGGTTCTATTATGTTGATAACGAATTAAAGGAAGATAATGTAGGTGGGGGATTTTATAGAGTAGTTGTTGAAGAAGATCTTGAAAAGCCATATTTCACATATCAACAATTAGAACGAGGCTTCCCACACGGATTTAATAAGACAATGTATAATGTTGAAATACATGTTGGTCCTGATCATATAAAAAAATAACTAGTAATAAAAGGCCCGCTTTGTTGATATTGAGACTAATTTAGAAGAGCCATTATTATTTTTGATAGATAAATATAAAATATAAACAAATTTAAAGAAACTCGCCTATAGGTGAGTTTTTTTATTTGTTCACATGATATTTAATTTTGTGCATATAAAATAATAATCTTTTTGTTTTAAATATCCATTTATATATATTCTCCACAGTCGACTTTTTCTACTATTTATTTGTATTAATAAATAAATTTTGGAATATTATGTTATACTTTTCCTTGGAATACAAAATTAGGGGGATATGGAAAATGGAACAACAACCAAAACAAAGAAAACCATTCTATAAAAAATGGTGGGTTTGGATTATAGCTCTTGCTATTATTGCATTGGCTGTCAATGGAATGGGGGATGAAAAAGCAGATACGGGAGAACAAGAAGCCAGCCCTTCTGTTGCTGAAGTGGCAAACGAGGAATCTAAAGTTGAGGAAACAGAGAAAGAGGAAGAAACCGTAGAAGATGATGTAGAGGAAGAAAGCGTAGAAGATGATGTTCCTGTAGAATACAAATCTGCTTTGAAAAAGGCTGAATCTTACGCAAAAACGATGAATATGTCTAAAATTGCTATTTTCGATCAATTAACTTCAGAATTTGGTGAACAATTTTCTGAGGAAGCTGCGACGTATGCAATGGATAATTTAGAATATGATTGGAAAGAAAATGCTTTAAAGAAAGCGGAATCCTATTCGGAAACTATGTATATGTCAAAGCAAGGGATATACGAACAACTGACGTCTGAACATGGTGAAAAATTCACTGAGGATGAAGCCCAATATGCAATTGATAATTTAATGGCTGATTATAATAAAAATGCTTTGGAAAAAGCGAAAAGTTACCAGGAAACAATGAGCATGTCACCTGAAGCGATAAGAGACCAATTGGTGTCTGAGTATGGTGAAAAATTCACACAAGAAGAAGCCGATTACGCGATTGAAAATTTAGGTAATTAAAACAGAGGAAATTAATCGGTTTTTAGTAAGTTATACATTAAATAATATATTGAGAATTCAAAGATTGATGACCGAACATCTGTTATTTTTTATAGCATGTGTGCGGTTCTTTTTTTGATGCCAATGTATGTATCGCAAAGATCGTGTTGGTAGGATGGGTGTCTATTGATAGTTCTAAATAATGTAGAGTAAATGATCCGATTTCACCAGTGACGTTCGATAATCTATCTTCTTCTTTAATTTTATGCAATTGACTTGTGTTTTTATTATCCAAAAAGGGGGATTTCAGCAATTAGATAAGAGAATACGTCTTATTATTTAATGGGAGCCATACCTCATATAAGTTATCAATTAATATTATTTAACTCGATCTATTACTCCAATGTGTAAAATCTCCTTATTTTCATCATCTGTTATCCACCTACTAGATTAAGAACTAAATCAATTATAAGTTATAACAATATGAGGTGAAATTAAAATATATAATAGGATCAATATGATCAATGCACCCATAATAAAACTAATCCTTGCAAAGGTCTTATTTTCTTTGTTGATTATAGGGTATAAAACTATCAATAAAGTCCCAAGTCCAAGCGGTAATAAGGCTAACATTATAGATGCCTCGTTAGATAAATATAACATTATAGATACTTCCTCCTTAGATAAATACAAAGCTATTTTACCATTTTTTAGAATGAAATTATCCGACAATAATACTTATTATCAAAATTGCGTGCTTTACTATCGGAACAACCATGATTACTGTCTAAACTAGGTACTTTACTATCGGAACAACCGTGTTTACTATCCAAACAAGGTACTTTACTATCGAAACAATCATATTTACTATCCAAACTAGGTACTTTACTGTCGGAACAACCGTGTTTACTATCCAAACTAGGTACTATACTATCGGAACAACCATGATTACTATCCAAACTAGGTATTTTACTATCGAAACAATAATATTTACTATCCAAATTAGGTACTATACTATCGGAACAACCATGATTACTGTCCAAACTAGATGCTTTACTATCGAAACAACCATGATTACTATCCAAACTAGGTACATTACTATCGGAACAACCATGATTACTATCCAAACTAGGTACTTTGCTGTCGAAAAACCATGATTACTATCCAAACTAGGTACTTTACTATCCAAACTAGGTAATTTACTATCGAAACAACCATAATTACTATCCAAACAAGGTACTTTACTATCTAAACTAGATGCTTTACTATCGTTACTACTATGAATACTGTTCAAACAGAGTATCTTACTGTCCCACTCGGGCGCTTGACTGTCAGTACATCAATATATTTATTAAAACCGCTCCGATTCTATTCTCCAAGCTGATAACAGATCATTTCCTCACTAAAATGGGCTTATACAGTCAAAAATCGAATTTGTTGAAAAGTATCGAATTTTGTATGATTTAGTCAAATGGTTAATCCCTCATTACTAAAGTTGTTATTCTCTCTATTAATCTATCAAACTTTAACGAGTTTTATTATTTAATTTAAGGAGGTGATTAATAGCTATACTTCACAATTAGTTTTTCTTCTTAATTCGAGGCTGTTATTGCATTGATTGTTGTTATTCTAACTATGAAATAAATGCGTTTATACCTAGCTTCGTAGCATCTTTCTCAAGTCATAAAAAAAATTTATTTGTTGATACCTAGCCAAAAGTTTACGAAATGAGTCTATGTTAATGCCTTTAGCCCAAAATAATTGAAAAGATGGTGAGGTTATGAAAAGTATAGTAAGCAGTTCGACTAAATATTCGATAAACATCATTTTTTTCCTGTTATTATTTGTTTGTATTCCTTCAAATGTATTCGGTGCTGTAGATGATGAAAGTGAAGAGCTAGTAGCACCTCCAGGATATGAAGTAATTGATAGAGGTACATATCAATTATATTTACCTGATGATTCTGCAGCATCTGGATCTATTTCGAAATCGCTAAAGACAGATACTACTAATGTAGAAGAGGTAGGAGAAAGGGGAAACAGCAACGGTTATGTGGAACCAGAATTAATTGTTCCTGCGCTTGATGACAACGAGGCTTTTCCATTCGACACATATGAAAATCGAACAATATTTCATGGAATTGAACCATTTGAATATATCCCGATAAATTTTATCGTTGATCCTGGTTATAATGATCATTATTACAATGCGGAATATTATGAAAAGCTTGCTGGCGAGTCATTAAGTGTTCTAAATAATGCGTTAGATAAATATGATCCAAATATTGACACATTCAGAGCAATATATAGCCCTGATAATGGGTTGTTAAATTCTATCTTTCCTGTCGGTACTCCTAGAGAAATTACTTTATTATTGGACAAAAACTCATATTTTGCTGAGGGATTGACTTTGGATGTAGAAGAATGGTGGGAGAGAGCTGCATATGGGAATGAGAAAACAGGTGGGCCTGCTACGGCTAGTTTTCAAAGATCTTATGGACTAACCGAGTCACAGCAAGAAATGGCAACACTTACTCATGGGTTTGGCTTAGGTATTTCAACTGAATTTACTAGCAAAGCTTTTGCAGTAGAATTTAAAGTAGGAGTAAGCTTAAATTATAATTACTCTGATTCAAGAAGCTATGCATTTTCTAGAACGATAAATGAGGCTAACACAGAAACATTTACTAAGCCTTTCGGAACAATAGCTGGTGCAAATCCATATAAATGGGCAGTTTATAACTTAGTTACGCAATCTAAAGTTAATTTTACGCAAGCTAATCATTTTCATGAACTTAGCAAAGCGTTTGAAAATGACCTAGACGATTATGGCCTAAGACCTGATAAAAATTCTTATGTCATCAAAATGGTCAATAAAGGCTACGCAACGATGGAAGTACCAATTTATCCTGAAGATTCTCTTTTAGAAGTACCATCAAATGTACGTGTAGATTCATCATTTGCAGATTTGACGACAACTTTGTCTTGGGATCAAACTTCTGACCCGAATGTAGATGGCTTTATCGTATATAAAAATGATAGTATCGCAGCACTCATTCAAGACCCAACTGTTACGAGCTGGTTAGACGTGAATGTAGAGCCAGAAAAAAATAATGTTTATTGGATCAAGTCTTATCATAAAGATACCCTTTTTGATAACAGAACATTATATAAAACTGTATCACGTCCAAGTAATGAGGTTTTTGGGAAAGTCGAATTAACAGCCGCATCGTTAAGAGATATTGTTCAAACTAGCTGTTCTATTCCTTTTTCTTGGGAAGATGATCAACTACCAGCTGGAGAGAGAACATATTATAGAGTATATATTGGTAATCCTGACGCAGGCGGTGAAGAAGTAGGGGCATTTGAAGGCACAGATGCTTCAGTGAATATTTCTGCTGAATTATACGATGTATTAGTTGAAAATAACAACGTAGATTTTTATATTGGGAAGGAAGTTTTATATAATGATAAATTAATAAAATCACCAACTTCTAAAATAGCTAATAACTTTTCTGTAACAGAAACTGCATTTCTTTTTACTAAAACAGGATTTAACGGGGAGTGTGTTGCAGTCAGTAAAGGTCAAAAAATATCTGATGTGAGTTCAATAGATTTTCCGAATAATAGCCTATCATCTATATTAGTAAGAGGAGATGTATACGTTACACTACACAAAGATAAAAGTTATGGTGGTTTAACTCAAACGATATTTGGCAATGCGACTTTCCGTGACTTAGATTCAAAGGAAATTGGCGCTAATACGGTTTCATCTCTAGAGGTGCAAGAAAAGAAAGATGGTGTTTATCTATTTACTGGATCTCAGTATATGGGTGACATGCTATTTAAATCTAGAAATAATGATGGTATATCCTCATTTGATGATATTCAAGCAGATATCGGCTTTCCAAATGATGATTTATCTTCCGTGAAGGTTGTTGGACCGTATGCGCTAATAACCTATCAATATAAAGGCTATGATGGTGAAGTTTCTTGGTTTAATGATGGCGGTGACAAAACATTAGATGATAGAGATATAGGTGATAATCGAGCATCTGCCATCAAAATAGTAAAAGGTGAAGGTGTTCACTTCTTTAAAGATAAAAACTTCAAAGGAGAACACAATAGATATAATAATTGGTTATTGTGTGGATTAATTACTAAGGATGGGTGTGAAGGTGGTTTTCCTAATGATGCATTAAGTTCAGTCCTCGTTATAGGAGATTGGGCTGCTGTATTATATGAACATATGAATTATGAGGGAAGTATGTCTTCATATAAAGATGGATCAAAGTGGCTATCGGGTTCAAATGTTGGCAAAAACCAAGTTTCTTCATTTATGATATTGCCAAAAGGAGTTTATTTATTTAAAGATAAAAACTATAATCCACTAAATACGTATAAAAGGATTACTAAAATTGGGGCTTATTCCACGACAGAGGAAGTTGGAATTACGGAAGGCTCATTATCCTCCATATATATTGTCGGTGATTACAAAGCGACTTTGTACACAAGAACTAATTTTGGGGGGACAAGTCAATTATTTACTGTGAGTGATAAAGACCTAAGTGATAATCCAGTTGGAAACAATAATGTAAAATCTCTTACAGTCGAGGAGAAATAATAACATAAAATTCAATACACGTTGAGGTACAGACCAATATGGATTTTATGAAGCAGCAGTTCAACTTACTCAAGTTGTAAAGAAACAATTAGAAAATATCCATGCTATAAGGAATCTAGTAAAATAGCAATTTAATAGAACAACCCTAGTTTATATAAGGTAAATTGAGTCTCAACAGTCTGGCGCTAATCTGTAACAAGGATTAGTGCTTTTCTTCATTTTAGGACCATATTGTGGAGTAAAGCTTATTGGGCTAATGGATAGATCACTTCAATAAAGACATAAATTATGTCAAAAGCATCGACATAATTTATGTCTTTTGTTACTATTGACTTAAATTACGTCAAGGAGTGAAGAAAATGAGTGTAAAGAACACTAAAACCGTTCGTTACATCGAACCATCGCAACGTGCTGGTATGAGGTTCATCCAACAGGGATATGAGGGTAGCATCATCATGCTGAACCTGCTGCGTTTTCGTGATATTGCCGATTACACAGCTAATCCTGAACTATCATCGGAGGTCCCAATTAGCGGTGCTGAAGCTTTCAACCGCTATATTGAGCACACGCTCCCATTTCTCCGTGAAAGTGGGGGAGAAGTCATGTTTCTTGGTGATAGCGGAGAGTTTCTTATCGGTCCAGAAGACGAAAGGTGGGATCTTGTCATGCTAATCCGCCAGAACAGCGTGCAGTCGTTTCTTGCTTTTTCAAGTCATCAAGACTACCTTGCCGGTATTGGACATCGGACTGCAGCAATCGAAGATTCACGCCTTCTGCCCATGACAGAACTTCCGATACCGATGTAGTTAAAGGAATATGCACACTTCAGATAAATGTCAATTAACCCAAAATTATAACGGATTGTGGGTTAGTTGACGTTTAATTTTCTGGAATTTCAGCTTTCTAGATGTTTTTCATGTAAGAACCGATTGTATTCTTTTACAGCAAAACTATTAGGAATATATTTTTCTGCTAACTCGTTATGCACCTTTGCTTTTGAATAGTCTTCTAAATATATATAACAAGCACATAATTTTAGGTGAGGAATCCATGTGTAACATGATTCTTGAAAAATGGGAAACCCACAATCTTCTAATTGAGGTATTTCAATAGTTGTCGCTATTTTATACCAACTGATGGCTTGGTGAATGTCGTTCTTTAACTGAAAGCATGTTGCTAACCTGCAACATATTTCAGCTTTTGGAGAATCAACCTTAAAAGAGCCTAAACAATACTCAATCGCTTTGTCATAATTTTTAAGGTTAATATAAGTATCAGCAATCTTCCATATAGCATAACACTTAAATTCTTTATCCTGATTTGTTATAGCAAGGATGGTTTCATACAAATGAATAGCTTGCTCATAGTATTTGTGATCCAAGCATTCATTAGCATAATGTAAAATATCCCTCGGAGAAAACGTTGCCCCTTTGGCTATGGCTTTCTCGTATATTCTAATATTTCGATCTGATTTCCTTCGTTTGCTTTTATGCTTTATAGCAATATCTGTTTTTAATACTTTACCGGAAACCTCAATTACTTCATGAACATATCCATGCCATTTGAAATTACATTGTCTTTTCAATATACGATTACGATAGATTGTAACATGGTGTTTTCATCTGAGTCGAGACTATTCTGGTATACCATCATGACAGAATCAGGGTTAAGCTCTCATCAAAAAATACTACTTATTTGCGTATAGTTTTTATTGCAAGAAATGTCAAAACCTATTATAATTTAAAATGAAATTCAATATTTAGTAGTATAATTAAGTTGATAATACAATATTTTGTTATCTAGTAAAAAAGGTGTCGAAAAATCGACGTATAGATGTTCGAGAAATATAGAACATCTCCATGTAGGGAATTTGGTGAAAATCCAAAACTGTACCCGCAACTGTAAGTGCTGATGAAATAAGCGAAACCACTGTGAAGTACGATTTCATGGGAAGGGGCTTAAAGTAAAGCGAAGCACAAGTCAGGAGACCTGCCTTTTTTATGTAGTGCTATTTTCTTCGGGAGTTGGGAGGATAGGACGAGGAGAAGAAAAATCATTCAAACATTTTTTTGTTGAATGACTATTCTTAAAAGGGTGATAATTCTCTCTTTTATATATCCATCGTTCTGTTCGCTCATCTTACTAAGGATGAGCTTTTTTATATTTTAGGATGAGCAGGGTCTAGATCTGCCTTCTAACCCAATGAGTCACTTCACAATAAACCTAGCATGTGTAATGATTTCATTGCATGTTGGTGGCAGGCGAGATTCATATGCAGTTTTATTAAAAGGGGATGGAAAGAATGCAAAAGGTATTAGTTGAGTATCAGCAGCTGGCTGATGGTACGTCTGAAATGGTTTTAGATTATGTTCAAAAAATAGCTGATAGATTTCCTCATATATCATTTGATGAATATCGAGAGAAAATAATGCTAGCACTTGAGAATAAAGATGAATGGCATATTGATCAACTTACCAACGCGTTAATATTATCTGCACTGGAAAGAATTACATCGTTAGAGCCTGATTGGACTTTCTTTGCTGCAAATATATATCTTGATTCACTTTATCAAAAAGCGGCTGAAAATAGAGGTGAGTCGTCAGGTTATCACTATGGTTCATTTTATCAATTGCTATTAAAGCTGACGGAGATGGGAATTTATAGTCCGAAATTACTCTCACAATATTCAAGAGAAGAAATTGATATATTAGCAGACATTATCGTACCAGAGCGGGATCAATATTTTACATATATAGGTTTATTAACATTATCGGATCGTTATTTGGCAAAATCTCATCAAGGAGAAGTATTTGAGTTACCACAAGAGCGGTTTCTCATCATTGCAATGACATTGATGATGAACGAAAATAAGGAAAATAGATTAGCGCTTATTAAGGAATCGTATTGGGCACTCTCTAATTTGTATATGACGGTTGCAACACCAACACTTGCTAACGCAGGAAAAAGCTATGGCCAGCTATCAAGTTGTTTTATAGATACAGTTGATGATAGCTTGCAAGGGATATATGATTCGAATACAGACATCGCGAATTTATCTAAAAATGGTGGAGGGATAGGTGTTTATTTAGGGAAAATTAGAGCGAGAGGTAGTGACATAAAGGGTTTTAAAGGAGTTTCATCAGGGGTTATACCTTGGATGAAGCAGTTAAACAATACGGCAGTGTCTGTTGACCAGCTTGGCCAAAGGCAAGGAGCGATTTCAGTTTATTTAGATGTATGGCATAAGGATATATTGTCGTTTCTTGATACGAGATTAAATAATGGAGATGAAAGACTTCGTACACATGATCTATTCACCGGAGTGTGTATACCTGATGTATTTATGGAGGTTGTTGAAAAACGTGGTGAATGGTATCTTTTTGACCCACACGAAGTAAGAAAAACAATGGGCTTTTCATTAGAGGATTATTTTGATGAGGAGCGTGGCAAAGGGTCTTTTAGAGATAAATATTGGGAATGCGTCAACAATCCGATCCTTTCAAAAGAAACTGTAGCGGCGATAGATATTTTCAAAGCTATTATGATTTCACAGTTAGAAACAGGAACACCATATATGTTCTACCGAGATACAGCAAATAGAGCAAACCCAAACAGACATAAAGGGATGATTTATTGTAGTAATCTATGTACAGAAATTATGCAAAATATGAGTCCAACAGTTGTTGTTGAACAAATGGTAGATGATGGTCAAATCATTACTGTGAAAGAGCCTGGGGATTTTGTCGTTTGTAATTTATCATCAATCTCTTTAGCTAAAGCAGTTCAGGATGATGTCCTTAACAGGTTAATTAAAATACAAGTTCGTATGCTTGATAATGTAATAGATTTAAATGCAATTCCTGTATTACAAGCAGAAATAACGAATGAAAAATATAGAGGGATTGGATTAGGTACATTTGGTTGGCACCATTTATTAGCATTAAAAGGTATAGCGTGGGAAAGTGATGAAGCTGTCGCTTATTGTGATGAACTGTATGAACAAATAGCGTTCGAAACAATTCAAGCTAGCATGGAATTGGCTAAGGAAAAAACACCCTATCCTGCATTTTACGGCTCAGATTGGGAATCAGGAGTATATTTTGATTACAGAAAATATCATTCAAAACCATGGAATGAGTTAAAAGGAAATGTTAAGAAGCACGGTATTCGAAACGGCTATTTGCTTGCAGTAGCACCTAATTCATCAACTTCGATCATTGCAGGGTCTACAGCAAGTATTGACCCGATATTTAGAAAAGAATACTCTGAAGAGAAAAAGAACTATAAAATACCAGTTACTGCACCAGATTTGACACCTCACACAAACTGGTATTACAAGTCGGTTTATACTATTGACCAAAAGTGGAGTATTATGCAAAACGCGAAACGACAGCGGCATATCGACCAATCGATTTCATTTAATATTTACGTTCGGAATGACGTAAAGGCTAAAGAATTATTGGAGCTTCATACACTTGCTTGGCGAAACGAATTAAAAACAACGTATTATGTACGTTCAACATCAACTGCTGACATTGAAGATTGCGATAGCTGCCATAGTTAATAGTTAAAAGTTAAAAGAGGGGGATAATGATGATTACAATTGCAAAACGAGAGCTCATGGATGCACAAGCACCAAACTGTTCAACAAGTATGATCAACGGGGCAAGTTCAAATATATTAAACTGGGATGATGTCCGTTTTCCTTGGGCATACCCAAAATACAAAGTAATGTTAGCAAACTTCTGGACACCGTTTGAAATTAATATGGGCAAGGATATAAAACAATTTCCACAGCTCTCTCAAGTTGAGCAGGAAGCGTTTTTGAAAATCATTGGATTATTAGCTCTTTTAGATAGCATTCAATCTGACTATGCAAGTAAGGTTGCTGACTATATTACAGATTCTTCTGTCAATGCACTCATGATTATGCTAGCTCAACAGGAGGTCATTCACAATCACTCGTATTCCTATGTTTTATCAAGCATTGTACCAAAAAAAATTCAGGATGAAGTGTTTGAATATTGGCGTACAGAACATACGTTGCGAAAACGTAATGACTTTATCACGAATGGATATAAAGATTTTACTGAACAACCATCCATCGAAAACTTTTTGCACTCCATCATATATGATGTGATATTAGAAGGCTTGTTTTTCTATAGTGGCTTTGCTTTCTTTTATAATTTAGCACGAAATCAAAAAATGGTTGCAACATCAACGATGATTAATTATATAAATAGAGATGAACAAATCCATGTAGGTCTATTTGAAAAAATATATAAAGAAGTTTTGAAAGAAAACCCTGAGTATAACACCCCAGAACTAGAGCAATATGCAATTGCTACCTTCCGGAAGGCAGCAGAATTAGAAATTGAATGGGGTCGTGAAATAATAGGTAATAAAATGGATGGAATTGTGTTTGAGGAATTGGAGCAATACATTCAATATATGGCCAATAAACGTTGTCATCAATTGGGGCATGGTAGAAATGTTTTTCCTCATGCACCGATAAAAAATCCATTGCGATGGATTATCGCTTACCAAGAAGTCGATTTAGGTAAAACAGACTTTTTTGAACAAAAATCTCGTCAATATACAAAAGCATCAGACGTGAATGGTTTTGATGATTTGTAAGGTATCCCTAAGTGAAACTTTTCTATCCTAGCCTTATAGAGGGCATTCAAAATGGAATATAACTAAATAGGGTATACTGTCCCTCATCGATGGTTAAGATCCCCGCTTCTATAGGTGGAATCAGTGAATTTAGGTGGAGTAGGATCTTCATCTGATTCACTGATATTCAAGTTTACTTAAATGTGGAAACAGGATATGGAGAGATTATTTCGACAACACTAATTACACATACATCTGAACGGGCGGTATCATGCACAAGTATATTTCAACACATTTCCTTCCGTCACGTCTTAACTTCAAACTTTTTAATTCATATAAAAAAAGCACACCAATCCCATAGTTTTCCTTTATCAACAAGACACCATAAAATCCTAAGAATCGTGTTGTCATAATATTTGTCATTTTTTGTCGGTTGAACTACATAAAATCCTCCTAATTTAGTTTACAAATGGTACCATTATTGATACATTTAGGCTAAGAAAAAAAAGGAAGGTTGTTCAATTTCCCCAGTAAAGTTTATCAAATTGCTAAATTGTATGAACGTGGGTTCGAAACTGTTATCGATTGAATGCTTGTAATTTGAAGCATATAAATGAGATTAAGTGAGGTATTGAAGATATAGTTAACGATGATAAATTAACTCAGGAAAATGACAATTTAGGTACTGCCATGTGAAGGACCAAAAAACTTAAAGTGAAGAAATGAAAAAGACCTTGAACTCTTCCTTAGCATATTTTGATGAATAGGTGGTTATTATGAAAATTATTTACTCTTTAATTATCACTTCGATCCTATTATCTGGGTGTAGTGGTGGAGGTGGAGGTGGAGGTGAAGTGAGCAATGTTCACAAAGGAAATGCAGTACAACATGGTAATAACCTTGTATTTAACTATGGAGGAAACACTTATACCATAGTAGGCAAAGAAAAAAGTAATCTACCACCTGGTGAATACTTTAATGTTGTATTAATTAATGGTAAGCCGGAACTTACTAACTAAAAACAAGAAGAATAAACTTCAAAATTTTTTGAAAGGTTA
This sequence comes from Bacillus sp. SM2101, assembly GCF_018588585.1. Classification (NCBI taxonomy): domain Bacteria; kingdom Bacillati; phylum Bacillota; class Bacilli; order Caryophanales; family Bacillaceae; genus Bacillus; species Bacillus sp. SM2101. The sequence goes on along the minus strand of NZ_JAEUFG010000005.1, from coordinate 196,187 downwards.
TATGGATTAAGGGAAAAAAGCAGGAGAGTACTTAGAACATTTAAATCAGTAAATAATGGTTTTGAATATTAATTTTGTACGTAATTATTAGTATCATACATATTTTAGAAGTCGGAAAAAGCATCTCAATAATAGAGGTGCTTTTTATTTAAAGAACTATTAGATTCTTTCAAAACTTAGAATTCTTGTGATACGTGTGACCCCAAAACTTAATTAGTAACAGAAGGGGAAAGTCATTACCATTTTCCATTAAAGCATAAAAAATACTGGGATGTTGGTCACGTATGTATAGAACAAAACAACAACAACGTAAATTCCATAAATAGTGACGATTTGAAAGAGATTAGAGAACAAGTGAAGTAACGAGACAACTACGAGTACTAGGATCTAAAAGGAATGGCACTGTAATGATAAATACAAATGAGTAAATTAAGAAAAGAAAATAATAGATATGGAGTGTTCAAGAAATGTTTGTTATACCTTTGCCACCTATAAGTGAGGGAGTATAATTATGATTCTGTGTTAGCATTAATTGCTAATAATTATTGGATAAATGGTATGCTACCATTAGATGGACAATTCAATTCATCTAAAGGAGATTTATTATGACCAGAGGAAAATTAATCGGTTATCTTTTAGCTATGTTTATTGCTGGAATGACAGTAATGGCCTTGATTGCTAATTTTAATCCATTAAAAAAATTTAATGAATTTGACTATGCAATGGAGAAACTCGAACGGATAGATATTCGAAACACTCAAAGTCAATTGGAAGATGATTCGGAGATCTTGGACATTAAATATATTGCTGATAGTTATTTTTATATCGAGACTGAAAAATCTCAACATATTGTTAGATTGAGTAGAGCAATTGACGAAGAAAAACCACAACAACAAGGAATTTTTTATGAATTCTATCCATTTAAGTCAACTAGAGCGACGGCTAGTACCAGAATGGGAGTGTTAGAAAACTTACCTGTATTGGATTGGGTATTAAAAGTTCCAGACACTTATTATAAAGGAATTGAAATTTATAGAAATAAAAACAACTTACCTGAATGATGCTTTATATAGAGCATCTTTCTTCAAATTTTCTTTGACAGACTCTTTCATCAATAAAAGTTTTTTGATGCGTTTTTCCTAATAAATGTATCACTTCTAAGTGTAAGAGTGTTCTTCTACTGCATTATCATCATTTGTAGAAGGTAAGTTACACTAACTTCTTTCATTAATTTCCCCTAAGCAATTGTACACATCTTTTTTTTTCAATGCTGTGCACTCACATTGATCTCTATGGTTTTCATTATAGAACTATAATTTTATTTTTTTTCAACAATTTCTTTAGTTTGCGAAACTACAGTTTCAAAGCTATATAATTCAATGGGATCTTCAATTGAAATAGAATAGAATGTATTACCATCAGCTAAAAAAGATTCTATATCAATACTTTCGTACGTAAATCCTAGTTTCTTAAACGTGTTTAAAATGTTAAAAGCTTCTTTACTAAAAGCCTCTTTAGAAACAAAGTAAGTATCTGGAGCATGAGGTTTTATGGTAAGGCTAATTCCAATAGGTTCAACTCCAGAGTATATATCCTTAGTAAGGTATTTATTCTTAGGAAGTGTAACATGTGAGCTCATTTCTTCTATGGAAATATTTATATTTTGATCCAGCATTACCTTGAACATTTTACTTATCAATTCACTTTGACTCTTTTCGATTCGATAGTGGTAATCATCGAAAATACTATATTTTTTATAATATAGTCTTCCTTCATCTCTTCTGTCCTTTTTATTTATAACATTGACAATATGTTCATTTAAAATTGAATTATAATGAACACCTGAAATTTCTAGATCACCGTTATAGGTTTCGTTAATGTAGATCATAGCATTATTCTTAGCGGTGAAATGCTCTAAAGGAGTTCCATAAATTGAACTGTGCACGATTATGGATAAGGTTGCAAAGATAATGCTGAAAAGAAGTAAAATAATATACTTAATTTTTAGATAATTTCCATTAAACTTTTTAATACATACGCCTAATAAGTAGGCAGCACTAATATCTATAATGCTGTTAAATAAAATGAAGATATTAATATCAGTAGCTTCTGTGGCACTTATTATAAAATATACAATTAAAGTGGTAGACAGCATCCACCATATCTTGTATCCAACAAAATATAAACTAAATGCTAGAAGTAATGTAATAGGCAAAGTAGCTAGTAGACCACGATCTAATACTGTGTAACTAATTATAATAGCCGTTAGTAAAGTTCCACCAACATCCCTGAATTGACGAACAATATTTGTTGTGTGCATTAGGCATCCTCCATGTCAAATAGTAGGTTTTCTCTATTCTTAACAATAGCATATTTTACAAGGAATAATTTTCAATATTTAGTTCAATAGACGATAAGGCTTTCTCATTAATTAAATATAAGGACATAAAATAATAATAAAAAAACAGTGCGCATAGTAATATTACTAGAGAATTAGCAATGTGCTTAATAATCTTGTTCCTTAGAGCTAGGATCTAAAGCGTAAAAACTTTTGCTATTAAACAAAATAGAACTGCAAGGTGTGGCTTTTATATAGTGTCATAGATATATAAAAGAAAAGATGCAACTAACACTTTTTATACGTGTTTATTTCTTTATTTAATAGGCTTTATTAGTAAACTCTATTGCTTTTTTCAATTACATTTTAGTTGCTGATGAGTATTCTATCATTTTTATAGTTTTTAAATAAGACAAGGTATGCTCTACCTTGAACAATGGTTTGAATGATTTCGACTGGTTCATTTTTGGAGGTGTACTTATGTATAAAAAAATTAATACTCTTATTTGTTTATTCTTTATAGTAATGTTAATTGGCGGTTGTATGAATCAACCAAATCAACTATTATCAGTAGAATTAGCAAAAACACTTCGAAGCAACTCGACAGAAATTAGTAATGAAGCGTTATACAAGTCAAATGATTTACAGTCATTATCAAAAAAGGTCATTGAAGCACCGTTGTTTCAGCAGTTGCCTGAACTTCCAAGAGGTTGTGAAGTTACTAGCCTTGCGATGCTACTTTCATATGCAGGAATTCAAATAGATAAAATGGAATTAGCAGCAAAAATTCCGAAAGTACCTTATTATCAGCGCGGATTGTACGGAGACCCGAATGATGGGTTTGTTGGCGATATGTATTCATATGATAATGATGGCTATGCTGTGTACAATAAACCAATTGAGAACCTAGCAAATCGTTACATGCCTGGGCAAATTATTAATTTAACTGGAAAGCCGTTTACATTAATTGAAGATTATTTGAAAAAAGGAGTGCCTGTATGGGTAATTACAACAAGTACTTTTAATGTAGTACCAGAAGAATACTGGGAAACGTGGGAAACATCTACAGGCTCGATTAAAATAACTAAAAAGGAACATGCTGTGCTATTAACTGGATTTGACAGTCAGTATGTTTATGTAAATGACCCTCTTGTTGAGGAAAAAAATAGAAAACTAAATCGTGAAGACTTTTTTAGTGGTTGGAAGCAACTAGGAAGTCAAGCTATTACGCTAGCCCTTAAATTAAATCCTGTTGCTCACCATAGTTTTTATTAAGTTGATTGATGTAAATCAACTTAGTCGATGTCTTACGAGAACCTTGTGACTACGATAACCTAGAACAAATCAACTATAAATTTGGATGAGAGTTATTAGATTCATTATTATCATGTTGAAAGGTTAGTACCTCTTCAACTGGTTGATATGACTGACCGTAAAACTTTTCGTCTTTATATGTATGAATGTGCTCATACGTTTTTTTCATACTGCGGAATATCGTTTGTTCAACGTCTTTTTCGGTTTCGTTATGAGGCGTCCAATATAGAATTTCCATCTCATTTACTTTTTCAGTTGCTAATGACCGACGGCGATAAGTAATGTTTTTGGCATGTGTAAAGCCTTCGCGTTTATAAAATCGAAAGCGTTTTTCTGTATCTGTATCTTCATAATCAAGAGGTTCAACTTCTAGTAATATTGGCTTATTTTGCTGCTTCATTTTGTCAATAAGCTTATTCCCTAATCCTTGACCTCGCGCATTTTTTGAGACAAATAAATAATCGATCATGATGAACTCTTCTGTTTCGACATACATCAAGACGTGATGAAGTCCTTCATCTTTGAAATAAATATTACTCTTTTCTTTTAATAAAGCTTCCATATGCTCCTTAGACTTCATTTCTTCAATAGGAAAGTATTGGTTTAATTTTTCATACCAATTCATAAATTAATGTCTCCTTACTTTATTAAGTACAATTCTGACAAGCTAAAACCGATAAGCATTTAGAATAGCACTACTCATTAATTAATACAACTATAAATTCATTATTAAATGCCTATTAAGGTAAACAACTCAGTATATTATTACCAGTTGAAAGATATTAAATTCAACTAAAAAAATACGGTAATATAAATTTTTTCCAATATAAATCAATAAACATATTGATAATTTACATGAATATGTTATAATGACTTAGGTGCTTTAGCATCGAACGTTTGTTATCAAGTTTTATATAATGCCAGTCTATATTTGAATTTTTCTAATTCACTGGCGTGATCATCGGAGTCACAAGGATGAAAGAGAGGTAGGGCTTTCATTGTTTTAGATGAAGGAATGTTAATTTGTGCTAGTAATCTTATATAAAAGTAATTTAGGTCAAATTATGTATAAATATAGTTAATGGAGTAAATAATTCATGTATTATAAAGAGTTATCACTTCAACATTGGTACTTTTTATAATATGTGAATTTTTTATTTTGTATAGAAGTGATAATGAAGCATATTATTAAATTTTGGAGGTATTATTATGCAAACAACTGGTAAAGTAAAATGGTTTAATGCTGAGAAAGGCTTTGGATTTATCGAAGCTAATGACGGCAACGATGTATTTGTACATTTTAGTGCAATTACTGGTGAAGGCTTTAAAACTTTAGAAGAGGGACAAGAAGTTCAATTTGATATCGTTGAAGGTAACCGTGGCCCTCAAGCTGAAAACGTTGTAAAGCTGTAATAGGAACAAAATAAATAAACTAAACCCGAAGTGTAAGCTACACTTCGGGTTTTTTTTGTAAGTTTATTTAATAAGAACAGTTTCCCCCGTGAAGATACCCCATGTTTATGCCGTCGATCAAAAATGATACAAATACATATTGCTGTAGTATCAAGTAACGATTTTGCAAAAGTTTCAGTTAAGATCGTGTAAATCCTTTATATCTACTCCCCTGAAAGGTCAATTTTCCTTGATCGCCTTCGACAAGTGTGCCATATTCTTTGCCGCTAACTTGTAGCTCCATGCGATCACCACTTTCAACTTCAAAGGTAGCATAATACGTTGTACTAGACCTAGTAGTAGGGTGGTCATTATGGTGGTTAGTACGTCTCCTAACATTCATTCTCTTTGTCACGACAATCGCATTAACAGTTAAGACTGGTTGATTATTATTATGATTCCATTGTTTTATACCCGTTATTGCTACAAAAATAAAAATTCCAAAGGTCATTATAAACCCAAATATGACTATATAAGGTATGATTTGAAATAACTCAAAGCCTTGCTCAAAACCATTGTTGAAATTATTGAATGGCATTTATCTCCCCTCCTTTAGACGGCAATTCAAGTACAAATGAAAAAAATATTGTACATCACATTATAACAAATCTATAGAATTAGTTACCAAAAAAGTGCATTTATAGTATTAAACACTGTAACAAATAATTTCATTCATTCGTCTTATTGGTTGAGGGGGGTCAAAATAATGAGAAAAATACTTGTCCTTTTAGTATGTATGTTAATACTTGCTTCATGTGGGGGGAAGGAAGATTCTGGAGCAGTCGAAAGTAACGAAGCTAAAACTGATTCAAGTCTTTCATACGATCAAGCTACTCCAGTTAGTATAGAAAATTCTCTTCCAAATGGTGCTACTTATGATGCTATGTATTTTGAACATTACGGTACAAATCCGTTCGTTTCAACTGAAGATGATTCACTTTCTACTTTTGCTGTTGATGTAGATACAGGGTCTTATAGTGTAGTAAGGAATTATTTATCAAGAGGAACGATGCCACCGAATGATGCTGTAAGAGTTGAAGAATTTGTTAATTATTTCGAATCAAATGTTTCTCCACCAGAAAAAGAGACATTTTCAGTCCGTGTCGATGGGTCAATTTCACCGTTTGGTAAAGGCTATAAACTGATGAGGGTTGATATTAAAGGAAGAGAAATCAATGTGAATGATAGAAAACCAGCACACTTAACATTCGTCATTGATGTATCTGGGTCTATGGAACAAGAAGGCAGGTTAGAGCTTGTTAAAAAAAGTTTGCATTTACTGTTAAGTCAGTTAAAGCCTGAAGATAAAGTGAGTATTGTTACTTATGGATCAAATGCACGAGTGGTATTACAACCGAGCTCCCTAGATAACATAACGGCTATTGAACGAGCTATAAATGAACTTGGGCCAGAAGGATCGACAAATGTTGAGGATGGGTTGAGAATGGCATATGAAATGGCAAGAGAAAACTTTCATCCTGGTGCAGTTAATCGTGTTATCCTTTGTTCTGATGGAGTAGCAAATGTGGGTGAGACAAGTGCTAATGGCATATTAGAACAAATTAAATCATATGCCAAGAAAGACATTACATTGAGTACGTTTGGTTTTGGTATGGGAAATTATAATGATGTGTTAATGGAACAGCTTGCTGATCGAGGTGACGGAAATTATGCATATATTGATACGTTTTCAGAAGCTCGTCGCATCTTCATGGAAGAGTTAACTGGTACAATATATACAATTGCAAAAGATATGAAGGTTCAGGTGGAATTTAACCCCGAGACAGTGGACCGATACAGGTTAATAGGCTATGAAAATCGGTACGTGGATGATGAAGATTTTCGGAACGATACAGTTGATGGTGGTGAGATAGGTGCAGGTCATACTGTAACAGCACTATATGAACTGAAATTGAAAACGGAAAATCCAAATAATATTGGAGACGTTCACCTTAGGTATACTGATGTGGAACTTAACGAAATAAATGAAATCACTAAACCTTTATCTATAACAGGAGATGCTGGAACAGATTTTAACTTTATTGCTGCAGTTGCAGAATTTGCAGAGATATTACGAGGTAGCTATTGGGCAAAGGAAGGGACATTTAATCATGTTCTGGAAGTAGCAGAACAAAATGCTAATACTGAGAAGGAGTTTGAATTTGTTCATATGGTAAAGGATGCGATGGCGATTGAAGCTGGAGAAAAATGATGTATCGTTCAATTTGAGCCCAAAGCTTTTCACGGTGTTAAGGAGGAGAGGTTGACCAACATTTCTTCAAGGATCTATTTTACTTGATCATTAAATCGATCATACTTCTATTGCTCAAATTTATAAAGCTGCTATCAAAACTTATTTTGATAGCAGCTTTTTTAGCTCTATATTGATTTTTCCGAAGAGTGTAGTAGCAAAGCCATTTCAAAATTATACGTTGTATTGATGTCAAGATAGGACATGTTAAGTTATTTTCTCAATCTTGATGGCACATGATTTAAATTCTGCAGTCCCAGAGATGGGATCATATTCGTTAAGTGTCAACATATTTGTCGGAACTTCAGACCAATGAAAGCTCATAAAGACAAGCCCAGGGACCATTTTATTTGTAAGCTTTGTTTTCACTTTGACACTTCCTCTACGTGAGCTTACTTTGACAAGTTCCCCATCATCCACACCAATTTTTACCGCATCGTCAGGGTGCATATCAATTGTCTCTTCTGTTTGCTTTATTTTAACTCCATCAGCGTAGAATTTGGTTTGCGTATGTGTGTTATACGATTCATACCTTCTTCCAGTCGTAAGGGTAAAAGGGTATTCCTCATCTGGTAATTCTAATGGTGCTGTATATGAGACAGGAACAAATGATGTTTTTTCGCTAGTAAATTCAGTAGTATGAAACCGATCGTGTAAATATAATGTACCCGGGTGATCCTCTGTTGGGCAAGGGTAGTGAAGCCCATTCTCTCGATCAAGTCGTTCATACGGCATTCCACCGTACATTTCTTGAGCTAGATTACGTACTTCATTCCAAATTTCTTCACTAGACTGATACTTCATAGGGTAGCCTAATCTCGTAGATAGGTCACATAAAATATCCCAATCTTCTCTTGTGTTAGGGTTTGGCTCTATCGCTTTCCTTACACGCTGAACTCTACGATCTGTGTTCGTAAACGTACCCTCTACCTCGCTCCAAGAACGTGCTGGTAGAACAACGTCAGCTAATTCAGCTGTTTCAGTAAGAAATATATCTTGCACAATTAATAGATCAAGCTTTTCCAAAAGTTTTTTCGTATGTGACATATGGACATCCGCCATCAGAGGATTTTCGCCGATTACGTATAATGCCTTTACTTCGCCACTTTCCATTTTTTCAAAAGTTCTCGTTTGGGTATCTCCGGCATGGGGGTTTATTGACACTTGCCACTCTTTTTCAAACATTTCTCTATGCACCTGACTGCTCACCTTGAAACCGCCAGGTAGTTGATTAGGTAGGCATCCCATGTCGCCTGCACCTTGAACGTTGTTTTGTCCCCTTAGTGGCATAATGCCATTTCCTTCTTTACCGATATGACCAGTTAATAAGGCTAAGTTTGCTATATCGAATACATTATTGACACCACTATGATGTTCAGTAATGCCAAGGGTGTATGCAATCATTGCATTTTGTGCATTTGCATACTGTCTTGCGACTTTTACTATTTGTTCTGGCTGCAAACCGGTGATTGCTGCAGCAAATTCAGGAGTATATTTTGCTACCTGCTGTTGAAGGTCATTAATACCATGAGTAACGCGCGATATAAAGTTGTCATCATACAGCTGTTCTTTCAATATAACGTGAATGAATGCGTTCATTAGCGCGATGTCAGAACCAACATTAATTTGTAAATGTTCATCAGCAAATTTAACCATATCTATTTCCCGTGGGTCAATTACAATGATCTTTAGCCCTTTTTTTACAGCCTTTTTCATGCGGTTAGCAATAATTGGATGGGCCTCGGTTGTATTCGATCCCATTAATAAAAGGACATCTGTCTTATCAAAATCTTCTAATCTATTGGTAGGGAAACCGCTTCCAAGTATAGTCGCCAGACCGGCGACGCTAGGAGCGTGTCAAGTACGGTTACACCCATCAATATGATTATTTCCAATTGCGGCTCTCATGAATTTTTGAGTAATGTAGTTTGTTTCGTTTGTTGAACGAGAACATGCAAACATTGTTATTGCATCTGTACCCCAATTATTTTTAATGTGCGTTAATTTGTTAGCTATGAAAGATAAAGCGTCTTCCCAGCTAGTTGGTATTAGTTTTCCTGCTTTACGAATGAGTGGGGATGTTAATCTTGAAGGTGAATGCACATAGTTATATGCAAAAGCTCCCTTAATACAAGTTTGTCCTTTATTCACAGGAGCTTCTTTATCACCACGTATTCTAGTAATTTTATTATCGTTTACTTCTAAAACAAGTCCACAACCTGTGCCACAATAGCCACATATTGTTTTAACCTTTTTAGCCTCTTCCATACTCTTATCCTCCTTTACAATCTAATAAAGATCAAGTTGTTTAACAAAGATGATAAGCTTACTATTATTTTAGCAAATCCTCATTTACGTTTGTGTAATTTTTCTAGTGAAAAATAAAGAAAATTTCATCAAAATTGCTCAGATTATCCCTTGTTGTTATTTTATTAGGATTATCATCGTGAAGTGAAGTACAAAAGCCACGAAACTACAATTGTGCAAGTGTTACAATTAATTGTGCAAAACCTATTGTGCAAGCAGTTTTTATAAAAGTATTCTCGTAAACTTTGTTGCTATTGTTATTAAAGTAGTTTCAAAATGGTGATTTATATTGTTAGTCATCGTTGTACAGAAGAAGCAAAGATGCCACGAACTCTGGTTAAGTACGTGTTTATTTCTGATGCAAAAACAGCCTTACTTAAAAATGAACAGTATGATTAGTTTTATGAGATCTCAATATTTGTAAAAGGAGAAAAGATGCTACGAACACTAAATGTGATGTGTAAGTTCTAATATCTCAGCAAGATTTTAAGCAATCATAAAAGACCCGTATAAAAAAACTCTTGGTTCCATTAATTGGTGACCAAGAGAGTGTTTTTTAAGCTTTAAATCAATTGTGGTGAGAGATCTCAGCGTGCATATTAATAACCAAAACGGCCTACACAAGCACAACCAATTATGATTAATAAAATGAACAACACGACTACTAATGCAAAAATACCGCCACCGCCATATTCTGCCACTTATAACCCTCCTTATAGGATAATTAATGAGGCCTAATTGCCTCGTTAAAAATAACATATGCAACCTAGGTAATATTGCTTGGGTCATTCAACTATTTTTATCGAGAAATTTTTCATAATCTACAAGGGTCTTTTCTTATTCTTTGTTGCTTAATTAACTGAAATTTCATATCTCGATCAAGGAAATATTTATAGGGTTTGCCAATGCTTTAAAGGTGAAATGGTATCACGAACTACAATGCCGTTGGTAAATTTAAAACGAAAGATAAAATTAAATGGCAAAATTAGCATGATAAAAATAGTGATGGGTAACGTGCCGTGCTACTATAAGTTTGCATTAGGCGAGGGTGGTGATTTGTTTAATCAAGCTGACTTTGATGTGCTCTTTTTGTAAGGTTTTTCCGCAAAATTTGTTGCTATCGAGAGTCAGTAAGGGCAGTAAAAAAATTACAATTGAGCTCATTATTAAATGAAAAAGGCTGTTTCTAAAAAGTTATCGTTTTTAGGATAAATAATTGTAAGTCTGGAATGATCTGATAAAATAATTGTGTGAAAAAGTAGAGATAAGGAGGGTGTCAATTGTCACAAGGGCTTATACATCATATTGAAATAAATGTTACTGATTTGAAGAGTTCAGTTGCCTTTTGGGGTTGGTTATTAGAAGAATTAGGATATGAACCTTTTCAGGAGTGGGAAAGTGGTCGAAGTTGGAAAATTGGAGACACATACATTATTTTCGTTCAAACTGATGAAAGGTTTTTGGACATAACCTATCATAGAAGCAGGGTAGGTTTAAATCATTTGGCTTTCCATGCAAGTTCACGGCAACAAGTTGACGATATGACAAGAAAGTTAACAGAAAAGGGTGTTAAAATCCTTTATACTGATAAACATCCCTTCGCAGGAGGGGAAAATTATTATGCAGTTTTTTTTGAAGACCCAGACAGAATTAAGGTCGAATTAGTAGCTCCTTGAACTTTAACCTCTAAATTTAGAGGTCTTTTATTATGTATTCCTTAACATCTCTACAGCTAGTAATTAGACTTTTTGACACGTTGAAATTAGTGTTTGTCTATTCGGTTATCCAATGTCAAAAACACGTTGCTTTAAGCTTTCATCTACTGTTCTATGTAGTAAGCTTACCTATTGCAGTATCAATTTCTTCCACATGCACTGTTCTTGCTTTATGAGCAATCCTATTGCACCTGCTATTATGTCCGACTACAACAGTGATTTTGAGGTTTGAAATTCCTCTTTTTTTGTCTTTCTAAGTGTGATTTACAGTATCGTGCTAACTCCTTAGTGTAATAAACAACAATTCATGGAGCCTTTTGTTAAGACAAACAATAGGTCTACAGACTGAGAACCCTCCGTGCCTTAGCATGTTTTCTTACGTATGAGGTATGTTTATAATAATGGTATAATATTAAAATATTTGACAGATTGCTAGTCGAATTTCGATCTAATAGGTAATCATTTTGTTTATTTAAGGCTTTTTTCGTAAAATTTGTTACTATTGCTATCAAATTAGTACCAAAAAAGTGATTTTATATTGTCAGTCATGTACGAGTTTATTTCTTAATACGAAAAACAACAATCAATACCAAAACAGCTTTATTTAAAGCAACAATGTTCACAATCCTTTTAAAGTATATTTATAAAATAGAGTGAATAAGAAGGAACATTCAGTATTAAAGTCAAATTATTTATGGGGAGAACACAAGTGAGGTTCTTTTCTGGAGGGTTTATTATGAAAACACTTAGTCAATTTATTTGGGGATTTTTATTAGTTGGAATTGGGATCGTACTATTATTGATGAATATTAATGTTATTACACTAAATGTGAGAGATGTTTTTCACTTTTTCTATCCGTTTTTATTCGTCATCATCGGCTTGAAATGGGTGGTAGAATGGGTAATTACTAAGGGAAGAACAGGATGGTTTAAGGGAGTCTTTGTTATAATTTTTGGGTCATTACTAATACTTGATAGATTTTTTATTATTGAATTTGGATTTTGGGATGTTTATAAATTGTGGCCACTTTTCTTCATTTTTCTCGGGTTGGAAATGTTCCGTAACAGGAAAATTACAGTTATAAAAGTCGAGAAGTCAAGTGAAAGGAAGGATAAAGTGTTGAAAAAGGTCAGTGAATTCTATGATGAAGACGATGATATACCTAACGACTCAAAGGGGGTTATCTTGAAAAATTTCTCTATAGGCACAATGAAATTCGATGATGAAAATTGGGCTGTTAAACCAATTAATATTAAGAATATGATTGGTGACTACTATTTTGATTTTAGCAGAGCTTATATCCCTGATAAAGAAACTGAAATAGTTATTCAAGGATTAGTTGGGGACATTAAAATGCTTATTCCAGAAGATATTGCTTGTAAGATCGACACGACAGTAAACATGGGAGAAGTAAAAGTTTTTGAACTTAGAAAGGACGGAGTCCACAATACTATAAGCTTCGAGTCTGACAACTATTCAAATGCTACGAGAAAGCTAACAATCCATCTTTCATTAAAAGCAGGTTCAATTCGAGTCGATCGAGTGTAGGAGGAAAAGCTCATGCTTAAAAATATTATAAGTATACGTTTTCAATTTATTCGATCCCATCTCGTAGCTGCTCTAGTGTCAACTATCCTTTTCTTTGTTGGTTTACAGCTGTTTTTCTTGTTTTTTCCTACACAATCCATACACATTCCTACAATCTTGTGGATGACGTTGTTTGTTACATGTATATCAATAGGATCGGGTGTTTTTATTGGCTACCGAAATAGCATGTCTATCAAAAAAAGAATAGAGGATGTTTCAACATATATAACAGTGTTATCGAGAGGGAATTTATCAGAGCGTATACAAAGTGAAGAAAAAGATGAAATTGGTAGAATTAGTGATGAATTAAACCAACTAGCGATAAAGATTGAGGGACAAGTAGATTCCTTACAACGGCTTGCAGAGCAAAAAGCAGAGTTAGCTAATAATGCGCATACAGTTGCGGTTGTTGAAGAACGACAAAGACTAGCTAGAGATCTTCATGATGCAGTAAGTCAACAACTTTTTGCGTTAAGTATGTTATCGTCAGCTGCAGTCCGACTTATTGATGATGACCCAAATTTAGCTAAGAAACAGCTTCAAGAAATAGGAGATATGGCTGGTCAAGCTCAAGTTGAAATGCGAGCTCTCTTGCTTCATCTCAGACCTGTGCGTTTGTCAGGAGAGCCTCTCGATCAAGCAATTAACCAGCTTGTTAATGAGTTAGAGCAAAGATGCCCGATCAAATTTAAAGTTTCTATCCAAAATATAAATGACCTTTCATTTGCAGTGGAGGATCATTTATTTAGAATTGTTCAAGAAGCTTTAGCAAATAGTTTACGTCATGCTGACGCATCAAAGATGAAAATCGACTTATATAAAAGAGATCAGTATATTTTTTTACACGTATATGATAATGGCAAAGGCTTTGATGTAACGAATTTAAAAATGGCTTCATATGGTCTACACACGATGAAAGAACGGTGTGAAGAAATTGGTGGACAATTTAGCGTGAAATCCAATGTTGGAGAAGGAACATATATCGATATTCGCATACCTTTTAAAGGAGGAGAACACGATGGAGGAGAAAATTAAAGTGGTCGTTGTAGATGATCATGAAATGGTAAGAAGAGGTATCATCTCCTATCTTATGACTGAGCGGGATATTGAGGTAGTTGGTGAAGGTAAAAATGGCAAGGAAGGAATTGAACTAGTAAAAAAGAACAAACCTGACGTTGTGTTAATGGATTTGTTAATGGAGGGCGGTACAGGCATCGATGCAACTAAGCAAGTGATGGCTATCAATCCAGCGTGTAAAGTCATCATTTTAACAAGCTATTATGATGATGAACAAGTATTTCCGGCAATAGAAGCCGGAGCGTTTAGTTATTTACTAAAGACATCACGGGCTGATCAAATAAGTGATGCAATTCGCAAAGCATTTCGTGGAGAAAATGTAATTGAACCAAAAGTAGCAAATAAAATGATGAATCGCTTTCGAAATAGTTCTGAAAAACCACATGACAAGCTTACTGATAGAGAACTAGATGTGTTAATATGTTTAGGTGATGGCTTAACCAATCAAGAGATCAGTGATAAATTATTTATTGGGGTAAAAACGGTAAAAACACATGTGAGTAACATCCTCAGTAAACTTGAAGTAGCTGACCGCACCCAAGCAGCCATTTACGCTAATCGTAATGGCATAGTAGGTTAATAAATAGTAATGTATTTTTAAGGACCTTTTCGAAAACAGTGTGTTGCAGTTGTTCCTAAACTAGAAGATAACATCTAACAGTCATCTTTATATAGAAGAAAAGATGCCACGAAGGCTAGATGTATACGGAAACACATTAATCAATTCGAAAAGCCTTATTTAACTTGTTACTTTAGTTTGTAATATTTTTAGGAGGTTATTTAGAAGGCATGAATAGTATAAAAAATTATTGGAGAGAAGAATCCACTATATTTGAAATGCAAGAAGCTATGGACGCTGAACTCATTTCTTCTAAGCAACTTGTTTTGTATTTTTTACATAGAATAGCATCCTTTGATAGCAAAGGGCTAGCGATTAATTCCATTGCACAAATTAATCCTGATGCACTACATATTGCAGAATCTCTTGATAGGGAAAGAAAGTTAACAGGAGCTCGCGGCCACTTGCATGGAATTCCTATTTTATTAAAAGATAATATAGATACAGATGATAAAATGAATACGAGTGCAGGTTCGTTAGTGCTAGCAGATTCTTATGCTGCTGATGATGCGTTTGTAGTAAAGCAGTTACGAAAAGCAGGGGCAGTGATACTTGGGAAGACTAACATGACTGAATTTGCTAATTATATGGCTGAAAATATGCCTTCTGGCTATAGTTCAAAAGGTGGACAAGTATTAAACCCGTACGGACCTGGCAAGTTTGATGTTGGAGGTTCAAGTTCGGGGTCCGGTGCAGCAATAGCAGCCAACTTTGCAGCTGCAGCAATAGGAACTGAGACATCTGGATCGATACTAAACCCAGCTATAAACAATTCCCTCGTTGGCATCAAACCTACGGTTGGTCTTGTCAGTCGTGATGGAATCATTCCGATAGCTTTCAGTCAAGATGTTGCAGGCCCAATGGCAAGAAATGTGAGCGACGCTGCAATCTTGTTAAGTTCAATTACTGGCATAGATCATGAAGATCCTTCGACAGCCATTAGTATAGGGCAAACGGAGAATGATTATAGTCAATTTCTTGATAAAGATGGTTTAAAAGGAGCAAAGATTGGTGTATTTCAAGATGTTGAATACGATTGTGTTAGTGAAAGAAAACTCATTCAAACCGTTATTGACGTCATGCGTGAGGAAGGGGCAACAATCGTAGAATCAATTACAATTCCATCCTATAAATCCGACTGGGATTGGAACGTATTGGATTATGAATTTAAGCCAGCAATCAATGCATATTTAAAGAAGTTGAATCACGGTCATATCCGTACACTTGAAGATATCATTTCTTTTAATGACAGTGTTCCTGAGAAAGCATTAAAATATGGGCAACACTATTTTTTACAATCCCAAAGTAGGAGTGGGGCATTAACAGAGGCGGAATATATTCATAGTAGAGCGAATGATATTTCTTTATCGAGAGACCAAGGGATTGACTACGCAATAGATAAGTACGATGTTGATGTGATTTTATTTCCTTCAGATTCGGGAGCAGATATAGCAGCTAGAGCTGGCTATCCATCAATAAGTGTACCTTGTGGCTTTACTACAGATGGGAAGCCGTATGGGTTCACATTGACCGGAAAAGCATTTACAGAAACTAAATTAATTAAAATAGCGTACTCATACGAACAAAAAACTAAACATCGTCAACCCCCAAGGAGTCAGCCCTCCGGCGCTTAGAAGCGTTATAGCATTGGGGGGCAGACCCCGAAGGAGTGTACATATGCGTGTCGTGCAAAATATTGCAGATTTAATTGGTAATACACCACTTATTAAATTAAATCGTCTCACTGGTCAAAATGAAGCAACGGTTTATGTTAAGCTTGAATACTACAACCCAAGTAGGAGTGTAAAAGATCGTGCCGCCTATAATATGATTATTGAGGCAGAAAAACACGGATTGCTAAAGCCTGGTTCAACAATTATTGAGCCTACTTCTGGTAATACTGGTATCGGTCTTGCTATGAATGCTGCAGCGAGAGGATATCAAGCTATTATCGTTATGCCTGACACGATGACAGAAGAGAGAATTAACCTTGTTAAAGCATACGGAGCAAAGGTTGTCTTAACCCCTGGTGAACAGCGTATGCCTGGAGCGATAGAGAAGGCAAAAGAATTAGCGAAACAGATTCCTAATAGTTTTATCCCAATGCAATTTGAAAACGAAGCAAACCCAAATGCCCACCGTACAACTACAGCGGTTGAAATAATTGAAGCTATGAAGCAAATTGGTAAAACACCATCAGCTTTCGTTGCGACATCTGGAACTGGCGGTACGATTACAGGAACTGGTGAAACGTTAAAAGAAGAATATGAAAGCATAAAGGTATATGTTGTTGAGCCATCGGGCTCGCCTGTTTTATCTGGGGGGCAGCCAGGTAAGCATAAACTTGTTGGAACGAGTCCGGGGTTTATTCCTGCTACGTTAAATACAAGCATATACGATGAAATTATCAAAATTGAGGATGATCAAGCATATAGTATTGTTCGAGATCTTGCATCAAAAGAGGGGATTCTTGTTGGACCGTCTTCAGGTGCGGCAGTTTACGCAGCTATACAGGTTGCGAAAGAATTATCTCCACAGGATATTGTAATATGTATGACCGCGGACTCTGGTGAACGCTATTTATCCAGTGATGTATTCAAAGAGTGACTGTTTGCATAGCACGAAAGAGATAGCTATATGAATGATAACTTAATAAAATCATCAGTCTGTTTATACTATTATTTACGCAAAGAAGTGACTAATTCTTAGATATCCATGTTAAGTTTAGTGAGTTTATTTAACAAAACAAAGGTAGCGAAGCAATTGCTTTGCTACCTTTTGCATTATATTTACTGGATGCTTCTAGATAAATGATTTTTATTATTGTCATATTAAGAAATAACTTCATGTTTTTGTTTTATATATTGTTGATAGTTTATAAAACCTCTAGTAGCAACTTTAAAATAGCTCTATAAAAAGTACTATTTAGCCAATTTCACTGCAGTGCCTGTAGCGACAACCATCATCATTCCATCTCTTAGTGTTTCAAAGTCTAAGTCTACTGCAATTACTGCATCAGCACCTAATTGCTTTGCTTTTCCTTCCATTTCAGCAATTGCTGCACGACGTCCTTCAGCTAACTTACTCTCGTATGTGCCACTTCTTCCACCAATTATGTCTGTTACACTTGCTAAAAAATCTCGGACGACGTTAGCACCCATAATAGCCTCAGCTGTTACGATGCCTAAATACGATTCAATTTTCTTACCTTCTAATGAATTAGTTGTTGTTACAATCATTTCTAATTCCTCCTTGTAATGGATTCGTGTTTTTGAGTTCCTTCAATAATTAATACGATTAACTGCAAAAAGAGATTCATTTTTACTTCAACTTCTTTCTAAAGTTGTTTTGTCCTAAGAAATACATAGTTATACAATTAGAGTTCACAGCATTCTTACTTATAAAAAATGGCAAGCTATTAAACTTCGCCTAGAGGTTCTTGTTAAAAGGTTACAACAAGAGCATTCATAAAGTTGTCATTAGATAGACTGAATGTATAGGTCATCATAAGGTAAAATATAGTAGAGAGATTATGTGCTAAACATTGAAATATATTAAACTGCGAACTCTGGTGGAAATATGCATATCATTCATAATGGGGGAGTGGAGCTAATATGAAGCACGCAAAGGTAATTAAGATGCTCGTTATACTTATTATAGTCTTGTCGTTGATTTCATCTGTTTATGGTGTTTTCTCAAATCGAGGACCAGGTCAGTTTGAATTTATGTCTGTACGTGGGGAAACAGTAACCGTACAAGGAAATGGGTTATATCAATATGATTCTATAGCCATAGCGTCACAGGCAATTGCACAAGATCTCGTGACGATAGTAGTAGGTATTCCTTTACTTATTATATCTCTCTATATGTCTAGGAAGGGACTAATAAAAGGTGATATTTTACTCACAGGTACTTTAGGGTATTTTTTATATACGTATACTTCGTATTCTTTTCTATCGATGTATAATCCATTTTTTCTTATATATGTACTTTTGATGTCAGCGGCGTTTTTTGCATTTACACTCGCCATGACGTCATTTGATTTGAAAAAGCTAAGCTCTTCGGTTTTCGATAACCGGTTTCCCACAAAGTTTGTAGGTGGATTTTTATTATTCATAGGGGTAACAGTTGGATTGATGTGGCTAGGTAGGATTGTTCCTGCTCTTATTGACAATTCAATACCAATTGGCTTGGAACACTATAACACGTTAGTGATACAAGCACTAGATCTTGGATTTCTTGTACCAATTTCTATTTTATCAGGTTATTTAGTACTACGAAAAAATTCTTTCGGTTATTTACTTGCATCTATCGTAATCGTTAAAGGAATTACAATGCTAACTGCAATTACAGGAATGATTATTAGTCAATTATTATCAGGTGTCCACGTTAGTATAAGTGAGATTATACTATTTCCATTGTTTAATGTTGTAGTCATATATTGTTTGTTTCTAATTTTGAAAAACATCGATGAACGAATTGAGCTTAGACATCATTAAAAGTGAATAAACCAGTAATGCTTTTATAAAATGACGTAAGTACAATGATCATCTATACTTGGAAACATGATTGTACAACAATGTGAAAATCGATCTAATCATATTAAATTTAAGCCACTTTTTCATACACTATGCTGCTAATATTGTTAAATTAGAATATGAAGAATTATGGGATTTCCGTCTATCAAATGCCACACAAATGGAGTTGTTCAATCAGGTGAAGTACAATCTCCACCTGATTGGATTTTAGTTTAATCGAAGGAGCGTTATTAGTTTTTGAGACAACTACTTATTGCTAGTCATCGAAAATCGTAGTTTTTTCCATTTTCACCATAATCCTTTGCTTCTTCAAGAATAATTTTTCGTTGATAACGTATTTGATCGGATTCTAGCTTTTTATCCCCCGATTTCTTTTTCGACATTACTTCGTATATATACATTTTTTTATTTTTACTCATATTGATACCTCATTCTGCAAATATACGGATTCTAATAATGTGAATAATTCGCTTTGACTAAGTTCATAGAGATGACGATCGTCAGGTGATTTGAAAACCCCGTTATCTATAAGAATAGAGATCCCTAAATCTTGTATTGCTTCATGCATTGAACTTTCGTTTTCTTCGTCCACTGTATTCATTATTTCTTTCATTGTTTCAAGAGGTATATGATTAGCGTCAATATCTACCGTTGACAAATTTGCATTTGACTGTTTTTTTCCATCTTCATGTTGTGTCTCATTATTTGTTGTTTCAGAGTAAATAACTTTCGATGTGTCAGTATGTTCTTCACTGTTTGCAAGTACATTGTTTGTAGTTAGTCCGCTCAATGTAATTGCACCCGCTAATGTTAAGGCTCTAAGTTTTTTCATTAAAATTTCCTCCAAATTGTTAAGTATGATATGTTAATATACATATTTTTTAAGAATGAATCATTGATTTGTGCTGATAAATGCTCATCATTGTTCATAAAGCTAAAAAAATGTGTGGTGTTTACCACCTTGATTAGATGTTAACAAAACAATATGTGATAAATGTGTTATAGCTTATTTTTTCTGTAAATTCATTTCTTCCCTAGAAAAACTAGACGCTACATGATTGAAATTGATTGCTGTTTATTAGTGTAATAGAGTAGTTAGAAAATGAAACACAATACATATTTAGATAAGTTTTTTTCGTAAACTATATTCCTATTTTTACTATAAGACCTCAATAATTTTATAATAGAAAACGTGATTATATTTAATAATGAAAATCGGGCAATTAATGCGAAAAAAAACCATTAATAAAGGCATAGTAAACGAAAAAGAAAGGTGTAGTTAAACAATTTGGAATTTTTTATACTGACAAAAAAGGTTGAAAATGTGGTAGTATAAAATATTATAAAAATTTAAACAAATTAATGCGTTAATGCAATGATTAACTTGACGGAAAGGTGTTAATGAAGATGAAAGTGGCAAAATTTGGTGGTAGTTCAGTTGCGAGTGCTGAGCAATTTAGAAAGGTAGCTTCAATAATAACAGCAGACTTGCAGAGAAAATTTGTCGTAGTTTCTGCTCCTGGCAAGAGGCATAAAGAAGATACTAAAATGACTGATATGCTAATTACACTAGCAGAAAAAGTTATCGAAAGAGACACGTATGAAGAGGCTCAAGCTGCAATTTTACAACGATATGCTGAGATAGCTGCAGGTCTAGAGTTATCAAGTAATATCGTTTCAGAAATTGAAAAAAGTATTAAGGACGTAATTGAATCTTATCAAGATGATGATGAGCAATTTTTAGATAGAATAAAAGCAAGTGGCGAAGACAATAACGCAAAACTGATGGCATTTTATTTGAATCACATAGGTTTTGAGGCACATTATGTTAATCCGAAAGAAGCAGGAATTTTTGTAAGTGAGGAGCCTGGTAACGCAAATATTTTACCTGAATCCTACGATCATCTGTACAAACTTAGGAACAGAAGTGGATTTTTAATCATTCCAGGTTTTTTTGGTTACTCTCCTAAAGGGCAATTAGTTACTTTCTCAAGAGGTGGATCAGATATAACTGGGGCTATTGTTGCAGCTGGCGTCCATGCAGACCTTTATGAAAACTTTACTGATGTTGATTCTATATATTGTGTTAATCCAAATATTGTTAATCAACCGAAAGACATAAAAGAATTATCATACCGTGAAATGCGTGAACTATCTTATGCAGGGTTTTCGGTTTTTCATGATGAGGCATTACAGCCAGTATTTAAGGCTAAAATACCAGTTTGTGTAAAGAATACGAATAATCCTGAAGCAGAAGGCACACTCATTTTATCTGAAAGAGAAATTGGTGAAAATCCAGTTGTTGGGATTGCAAGTGATACAGGGTTTTGTAGTATTTATGTGAGTAAATTCTTAATGAATAGAGAGATAGGTTTTGGTAGAAGGCTGTTGCAAATCCTAGAAGATGAAGGTGTGTCGTATGAACATACTCCTTCGGGAATTGATAATATGTCAATCATTTTGCGCGAGCATCAGCTAGATGGATTAAAAGAAGATAAGTTGCTAGACAGAATTCAAACAGAATTGCACGTAGACGATATATCTATTGAGAGAAATTTAGCCATGATTATGGTCGTTGGTGAAGGAATGAATCATAGTATAGGAATAGCATCAAAAGCTACTGAAGCATTTGCAAAAGCTGAAGTGAATATTGAAATGATCAACCAAGGGTCTTCTGAAGTGAGTATGATGTTTGGAGTTAAAGCATCAGCTGTCGACAGAGCAGTACGGTCATTGTATGAGAACTTTTACAAATAAAAAATAATTAGCTGAAGTAGTGGGCTTACTTGTTCTTTAAAAGAATGAGTAAGCCTTATTTTATTGTCAACTCTACTTAACTTAATTGAGAAGTTGCTTATGTTATATAAGATTTTTAGCGTCTTTTCATAAGGCTGTTTTCGCATTAATTGTTGCTTTTCGTAATAAGAGTTAAACACGAACACAACTAGAGTTCGTGGCATCTTTTCTTCTGTACAATGATGATTAACAATATAAAAACCACTTTTTATAGTATTAAATTGATATCAATAGCAAAAATGTTTACGAAAAGAGCCTTTCATAAAAAGATGCTAGGGTAGGAACTGATAGAAACGATAATTTTATTCATTTTTAGCTCTTAGTAAGATAAACAACAATTAATAGGAAAAATAGTAGAAAATAGTAAGATACCTAAATTTTATAGACAAACCTAACTGGAATTCTTTATTATTAAAGGTAGATATTACATTACAGTTGCGTGGGGTGCTATCATGAATTCAGTTGGGAAAAAGCTCACATTATCATTTGCAGTTATAATAGTAGGAATGTTCTTTGTTAGCGGTCTAGGTATTTATCAACAACAACAAATGAACGAAAAAACAGAAAAAATCACGACAAAGTGGTTGCCTAGTGTGGAATCAATTAATAAATTGAATTATATGAAGGAGCATTTATTCAGATTAGAACTTACATATATAAATAAACAAGAAAATAACATAAAAAATAAAATGGATTATACGATTGAGAAAATAGAGGAAGAAATTGAGTTATATGAAAATAAAGGCCTATTAATTGAAGAAAATAGATTGTTTAGTGAATTTGTGTCATTGTGGGAAAAGTATATCAACTTTCATTATGACTTCATTGATAGAATTGACGAGATGGGAGACAACCAGGATATCGATGAAATAAATGAAATGGTAAACACTGCTAGTAAAATTTTTGATAATACAAACGTCTATGTTGATAAATTATTAACCATTAACAAAAATGAAGCGATAAAAGCAAGTGAGGAAAGTACAGTTGTTTTTGAACAAATGAGATTATTGGCAATTGCTGTATCGATAGCAATTATCGTAATTACAGTTGTATTGTTACTTGTCTTAAGAAGAAGTATTAAAAAACCATTATTACACGTATTGTATGGACTAGACAGTCTTGCAAAAGGAGATTTCTCAATTGATCCTTTACAAGTGAAAAATAAAGATGAAATTGGTAAGTTAGGTACTGCATTTAATGTAATGGGTAAGAACGTTGCAAATCTAGTCCGCAGTGTGATAAAGAACGTTGAGCAGGTTGCTGCATCCTCTCAACAACTTACTGCAAGTGCTGAACAAACTAGTAGAGCTAGTGAACAAATTTCTAACGATATTCAAGAAATTACGAGCGGTGCAGAGCAGCAAATGACTGGTGCAAAAGAATCTTCAACGGCGATAAATGAGATTTCTAAAGGAATGACAGAGGTGACTGCTTCAATTCAATCAGTTGCACAAGCTTCTGAAATTGCGAAGGAAAAAGCTACATCAGGATCAGCAGTCGTTACTCAAACAGTTGAACAGATGAATCTCGTTCACGATAAAGTAGAAGCAACTTCAATTGTCATTGATGCATTTGGGGAAAAATCTAACCAAATTGGACAAATTGTCTCATTAATAACTGATATTGCTGATCAAACTAATCTATTGTCATTAAATGCGGCTATAGAGGCTGCTCGAGCTGGAGAGCACGGGCGTGGTTTTGCAGTAGTTGCTGATGAAGTTCGTAAACTCGCGGAGGAGTCTAGTCGTGCTGCAAACAAGATACATCACATTATAAATGAAGTGCAAGTTGAATCTACGAAAGCAATTACAGCAATGAATGCTGGAACAACTGCTGTTCGAGATGGGATACACCTCGTCAACCAAACTGGACAAGCGTTTAGTGAGATTGAATCTAGTATTAAGGGCATTGCAACTCAATCATTAGAAGTATCTACTGTCGTTGAACAAGTGAACACCAATGCTCAAAGTATTATATCTGTAGTTGAACATACTTCATCGATCGCAGAACAAGCAGCTGCAAGTACACAACATGTTGCAGCGGCTGCTGAAGAGCAAAATGCTACGATGGAGGAGGTGGCATCGTCTGCAGAGGCTTTAAGCCATTTAGCGATGGAACTTCAGGAGTCCATTAACCAATTTAAAGTATAAGCTGTATATTTTTTCAGGAAAGCTACTCATCAAATTGAGTAGTTTTTTTGTGTCTGAACGCTACTTTTTACCTTGTTTTCGCTATTAATATAGCGAAAGGAGGTGAGAATCTTGGCTCAAGCGATTATAACTGACTCTCAATTACGGGTTATTTACGATTTAGGCATTGATGAGGAAGGAAAGCAAATATTTCGTAATAAAAACTACAACAATGTGAAAACACAAGCAACAACAGATGAACTCTATACTGCTGCTGAAGCGATTATTAGTCTACAGGAAAATGAAGTGCATCGTGTTGAAAGAAACGACTCTCAACAACTTGTTCAATAATATTAACTTTAATTTAGTAAAGTAGACGGTGATAATTGAGCATTATTAACCATGCATATTGTAATGAGGAGGTGTAAGTTTTGGCAAAAACTTTAGAGCTGAAGTTTGGGAATGAAGAAGGGAAAGTAAGTACAATCTCTATTGAATATCCAAC
The DNA here is from genome assembly GCF_018588585.1 of Bacillus sp. SM2101. Taxonomy (NCBI): domain Bacteria; kingdom Bacillati; phylum Bacillota; class Bacilli; order Caryophanales; family Bacillaceae; genus Bacillus; species Bacillus sp. SM2101. The sequence goes on along the minus strand of NZ_JAEUFG010000005.1, from coordinate 171,558 downwards.
AGAACCAGTTGATTCAACGCATGTATCTTCAGTCATGGATACAATCCTTTCATCAAACGTATTCACTTCATCTGGTGGAGAATTTACAAGTAAAAAAGGTGCACGTGTTGTTGAACGAAATGTAACAGACATTGAAATATTGTAAAACCTGACTTAAGTTGAGTGTATTAATAAGGTCGCCCTCATCATTAATACGTTTAAGTAAAGTTATCAATCACATAGAGTGTTCATGTTGTATGGCGGTCTATTGATCATTTATTATGCTAACTTTTGTACATGAAGGGGGGAATTGGAATGGATCAATGGTTCTCTTACGTTAGTGAAGTTGGCTTTCCCATTGTCATATCATTTTATTTGTTACACCGTATTGAAGTTAAGCTTGATGTTGTGATACGAACGATAAAAAGCTTACAAAATAAAAGTGGAGATGAGTTTTTACCGAGTAAGAGAAGTAGCTAATTTAAAATTTATTTCCAACTCAAGGTCCCATCTTTCTTGATGGGACTATTCTATCAGGTGTAGCAGTCACTTCACCAAATTTTTAGATATACAGTTTGTTTTAACAAGTTTACTATCCTTCAACGACTGCATCATAGCTTCATCATTTTGACATTGATTATGGATGAAAAATATGTTAACATAGTTAATGTTTTTTATGAAGGCTCTTTTTCGCACACTTCATTGTATGAACTTACAACAGCAAAACGAGGCCTTTGTCGATTGTCATCGTTTTTATCGAGGGAAAGAAGCCACGAAAATTTCGTTTTATTCCTGTTTATTGTTTAATGCAGATATCAACAATCATTGCGAAAACAGCCTTAATGAAACTAGGACAAACTCTAAAATAATGGAGGCCATCATGAAAAAGGTTGGATTTTTACTTATTAAGATGGTTGGGTTAGTAACATTTTTTACAGCATTTATTTTTAGTCTTGAAGATGTGTTAGAACATCAAACAACAATTTATGTAGGTATTGTTGTTTGGGTGTGCTGTGACATGTTAGCTAATTTTATAATCGAAAACAAATCGATAAAAAACAAATTGGTAGAGCTATCAACTATTTTAACTCTGTTTGTAATTGGACTTCTTGTTCCAAATTATTATTTCAAATTGTCCATACTATTAGCTATGGCGATAATAACATTTATGTTTAATAGAAAAAGTCAGTCTTCGATTGCATAGCGAGACTGTCTTTTTTTTGTTCCTGTTGATAACTTATATGCTTTATTGATATAGTAAATTACGTATTGAAAGGGTATCATCGTTGTGATAGTTTAATTCATGAAATTAGTGGATAATATTCTATATATTTACTTTAGTGTGAATTTTTAAATGTCTAACGATCATATTTAGTACAACATGTAGGGAATTCTTATTAAATAATAGATTTTTCTGAGTGATTAATTTATAATCTACAATTAGAATATTTTTTATGTTAACAATTGAAAGTTAATGGGGTGTAAAAACAGATGAGTATAGATTTCTTAAATTATCCTTATTCTTCACAACGAATGACAACCTTTGCTAGCAAAGGTATGGTAGCCACATCACAACCTTTAGCAGCTCAAGCTGGCTTAGATATTTTGAAAAAAGGTGGAAATGCCATTGATGCAGCTATAGCAACAGCAGCATGTTTAACTGTTGTAGAACCAACTTCTAATGGTATTGGTGGCGATGCTTTTGCATTAGTTTGGACGAAAGGAGAACTGCATGGTCTAAATGCAAGTGGCCCAGCTCCTAAAAATATTTCAATTGATGCGGTTAAATCGAAGGGTTATGAGAAAATGCCTAAATTCGGTTGGTTACCGGTTACCGTACCTGGTGCACCGAGTGCATGGGCAGAGCTTTCAAAAAAATTCGGTAAACTACCATTGACTGATGTCTTAGCGCCAGCAATCGAATATGCTGAAAAGGGTTATCCGATATCACCTATATTAGGTAAGTATTGGAATTCAGCTTATAAAATATTCAAAAAAATATTAACTGATAAAGAATTTACTCATTGGTTTGAAACGTTTGCTCCTGAAGGAAGGGCACCTGAAATTGGGGAGCTTTGGCGTTCTCAAGGACATGCGGAAACTTTACGTTTAATTGCTGAAACAAATGGAGAGAGCTTTTATCGAGGGGAGCTTGCAGAAAAAATCGCAGCTTTCTCAAAACAATATGATGGCTTTTTAGCATTGGAAGATCTTGCATCATATAAACCTGAATGGGTAAAACCTATTTCAGTTAATTATCGTGGTTATGATGTATGGGAGATCCCTCCTAACGGACAAGGCCTTATTGCTTTAATGGCACTTAACACACTTAAAGGATTTAATTTCTCAAGTAAAGACGATGTTAATACATATCATAAGCAAATTGAAGCAATGAAACTGGCATTTACTGATGGTAAAGCATATATAACTGATCCAGACCATATGTCTACTTCAGTTAACGAACTACTGTCTGATGAATATGGACAAATTAGACGAAACGAAATAACTGATCAAGCTATATTACCAGAAGCTGGTAAACCACCAAAGGGCGGTACAGTTTATTTAGCGACAGCTGATGAAGAAGGAAATATGGTTTCATTCATCCAAAGTAATTACATGGGGTTTGGATCAGGTTTAGTTGTTCCAGGCACTGGTATTGCTCTGCAAAATCGTGGACAAGAGTTCTCGCTCGACGAAACGCACGAAAACGCACTACAACCTGGTAAAAAAACTTACCACACAATTATTCCAGGGTTTTTAACGAAAGATAATGAGGCGGTTGGACCATTTGGTGTAATGGGAGGGTATATGCAGCCCCAAGGTCATTTACAAGTCGTAATGAATATGATTGACTTTCATTTAAATCCACAAGCAGCACTTGATGCCCCTAGGTGGCAGTGGATTGATGGTAAAAAAGTTAGAGTAGAGCATAACTTCCCGAATCATATAGCTCAACAACTAGCTCGAAAAGGTCATGAGATTGAAATTGCAACAGATCGTGGAGAGTTTGGTCGTGGTCAAATAATTTGTCGTGACAAGCAAACGGGTGTGCTCTCTGGTGGTACAGAGTCACGTACAGATGGTACTATTGCGGCATATTAGAAATCCAATGAAATAGGTTATGGTTTAAAGTAACTTGTACTTAAAAAGGAAATGATGAAGATGAAGCAAATACACCTTTTTTTAGCATTTTTTAGAGTGGGTATGCTAGGTTATGGTGGTGGCCCGTCCAGTATTCCACTAGTACATAAGGAAGTTGTGGAAAAATATAAATGGATGAATGATGATGAGTTTGCAGATGTGCTAGCATTAGGTAACGCGTTACCTGGCCCCATTGCAACAAAGATGGCTGGATATATTGGTTTTCGTGTTGCTGGTATATTAGGGATGATCAATGCAGTACTCGCGACAATTGTTCCAACAATTTTGCTGATGGTTCTGTTGTTAACATCATTAACATCTGTCAAAGACCAACCGTGGGTTATTGGGATGACAAAAGCGGTAATTCCAGTGGTTGGGGTAATGCTAGCTGTATTAACATGGCAGTTTTTAAATAACGCTCAAAAAGGACTGGGCTGGTCAAAGACAATTTTTTTAGCGCTTGTTAGTTTATTGTTATTAGAAGTATTGAATGTACACCCTGGAGTCATTATTGCCATTTTATTATTGGTAGCTCTCATGAAAAAAGATAAAATAGGAGGGACTTCCAAATGATATATTGGCAAATATTCCTTGCTTTCTTTATACCAGGAATACTTGGGTACGGTGGTGGACCTGCTTCAATTCCGTTAGTTGAAAATGAGGTTGTACACCGTTATCATTGGTTGACTGTTAATGAATTTAGTGAAGTTATAGCAATTGGAAATGCATTGCCAGGCCCAATTGCAACAAAAATGGCCGGATACATAGGGTACCAACAAGGTGGTGTCCTTGGTGCAGTCACCGCGATTTTTGCAACTGTCGCACCTTCACTTATCTTAATGGTTACGTTATTAAGTATTTTATATAAATTTAAAGACTCGCCAAAAGTGAAGCGTATGACTGCTTTTATAAGGCCTACGATTGCTGTGTTACTAGGGTTAATGGCTATGCGCTTTTTTGTTAATTCGTATGAAGGCTCAGGTACGCTACAAACAGGTATCTTAATAATTCTTAGCTATTTGCTATTGGAAAAATGGAAAGTTCATCCAGCTTATGTGATTGTTGCAGCACTTGGCTATGGTGCCATTTTCCTTGGAGGATAACACCCTTAACTTGGGTGTTATCTTATTTTGAGCTTGGATTAACTTCGCTAATTCTTCAGCAATGGAATGAACCTTGGTTTATTATTTAACTCATTGCTAATCATATATTTCGCTAGCATATTTTCCTCAAGCTTAATGCGATGTTTTAGAACCACTGCATTTAATACAGTAAAAACAAGGGCGGTCAAATAAGCTTCAAACATAATAGGAATAAGAATGAACTCGATAATTACTACTGCATAATTTGGATGTTGAACATATTTATAGGGTCCTTTTGTTACATAGTCTACATTTGGTAAAATGATAATCTTCGTGTTCCAATGTTTTCCTAATGAATGTAGTGCCCAAACACGAATAACTTGAGTAAGAAAAAACAAGCTTAGCAATAATGGCCAAGCTATAGATAACGTTTTTCCAAAAAAATTAACTTCTACAACTAATGATAAGAAGAAGCAACTATGTAGTAACACGATGAGTGGATAACGATCTTGTTGAATGACTATTCCACCTTGAGTAAGCATCCATTTCTCATTAGATTTTGCAATAGCAATTTCAGACAGACGTTGAATAATGATAACAGTTAAAAAAATAGTAAAAATCATACTTACACCTCCATTAATGTTATTTCCATGTTAACAGCGCTAATTCGGCTGAAAATCCTGGTCCCAATGCAATGGCTAAGCCTATTGATCCTTGCTTTACATGCTGTCGCATAACTAAATCAAGTACATACAAAACTGTTGGGGATGACATATTGCCATATTGTTGAAGAACTGTTAACAATGGTTGTAATAAGTCATCACTCATATGTAAACAACTCTTATAAGCCTCAATGACTTTTTTTCCTCCTGGATGAGCAATAAAATGATTAATATCATCAATGTTTAAGTCATGTTGTTCTAAAAAAGAATGGACGACAGGTGATAGCCAAGAGTTTACTAATGTAGGAATATGCCTTGAGAAGATTACTGAAAGGCCGTCATTAGTTACATCCCACCCCATAATGTCTTCGGATTTTTTCATAAACACTGACTGAGTGCATGAAATATGAGGGAGAGTATTCAGCGTTGATAATTGATCAGCATTTACTTCATCCCCTACAACACATAAGGCAGCAACACCATCAGCAAATAATGACATTCCGACTATGTTACTTTTTGAAGCATCGTTTTTTTGAAATGTTAAACTACATAATTCTATTGACAAGACGATGACCTTTGAGTGAGGGTAAGCTTTACAATAGTCAAATGCACGGGATAAGCCAGCTACACCACCAGCACATCCTAATCCCCATATAGGAATACGCTTCGTATGATTAGCAAAAGGAAGGATATTCATAATTTTTGCTTCTATCGTTGGTGTGGCAATTCCTGTACTTGATATGAAAAAGATGGCATCAATCTCTTCAAAGTGTATCTGTTCGTTCAAATATACATCGTTGTGTAAACATTCTTTAATTGCTTCTGATCCGAATTGTACTGAACTTTCAATATAAATATTATTTTTTTCTTCGAACGTATGCTCCTGCTTGTACCAATCAACATTTTTAGTAAAATGACGTTTCTCAATTTCAGTATTTTCAAATACACGAAGATACCGATCAAGGTTAGTTATTTTGTCTTTAAAGAGCTCTTGTGCAATTTCTTGAGTTGCCAATTGATTAATTTGAAAAGGTGGGATGTACTTACTTATCGAAATAACTTTTGGCATAAAAACACCTCATTTACATGTTATGTTTATTGTGTAACATAATGGAAATTAGTATACTTCTTAAAAATTTTTCTCTAAGTTTTGAATCACCATTATATGTTAGTCGGGTCGCGAGCTATTTTTAATAATGATAGAATATTAGAACGAAGAATATTGATTTTATAGCTAAATATACTCATTTCAGAAGGCTCTTACTGCTATTGTCACCAAATTAGCAAAGTAAGAAGGGTTTTATATGTTTAACACCTTTTTTCAGATCAAAGGATGCCACAAAGGATAATTGTGTATGTGTAAATCAAAATACAACAATCAATGTGTAAACAGTCTTTTAAAAATAAAACCCATATATCAAATGGGATAATTCTAAATATCTAATTGAATCATGGAATCTACATTGATGTTAATTAACTCTCTACTCACAAAATGAAAATAAAGAAATGGCAGAGGTGTATTAATGAATATGAGTAAACAACAACCAAAGAACAATGTAACACGCTTGTATATAACGAGACACGGTCAAACTGAATGGAATGTTATAAAAAGGATGCAGGGTAGGAAAGATACACCCCTTACAGCATATGGGGTCACACAGGCTCGAAGCCTTGGGAGTAGGCTAGAAAGTGTAAATATAGATGCTGTATATTCTAGCCCAAGTGGTCGCACGTTAGAAACTAGTAAACAAATCATTGGAAAACGAGATATCCCTATGCATACAGATGCCCGTTTGTATGAAATGGCAATGGGCGAATGGGAAGGGTTAACGACCGATGAAGTAAGAGAAAAATATCCGAAGGAAAGTGCGCTGTTTTGGTCAAAACCACAGCTCTATGAAAGCAAATCTGGTGAAAACTTTTTTGACGTTCAAAAACGCAGCCTCGATATGCTTAAATATGTTATTAATGTGAATCAAGGAAAAGATGTATTGCTTGTTACCCATGCCATTGTACTTAAAACGATGATGGCTTATTTTGAAAACAGACCTCTTGAAGAACTATGGAAAGGTCCATTTATACATGGTGCAAGTTTATCTACTGTGGAAATAGGTGATCATAATAATGAGATACTATTGCATGGTGATACGACACACTATGAGAGTGAATGCAGATCGTTATAATATAATCAATTCTCTAACAAAAGGGGAGAGCTATAATGTTACCAGGGCGCTCCTTCTTTATTATAATATTTTTACATTTATAGGATAAAGATAAGGTTCCTTAAGGGCATTTATTGTTTTCCATTCAGTAATTTTGATGTAAGGAAGTTCCATTCCGTTATAGTTCGTAACATCCAAAACTCCTTTGGCCTCGATCCATGTATCCTGTTCAATACTAGAGGCTTCATTGAACTCTGAGAGGAATCCGATGATGCTGGCATCTGCTACACAATGAGTAATTAGAAACCTCGAAATAACAAGCTGATTTTCTTCAAATCCATCCTCCTTGTAAACAAATCCCTTTAATTCAATATTTCTCCCTTTGAATTTACTTACATCTTTACTAATTTCCTCATAGTAGGCATTAAAAACAAAGTCATTCATTTCAATTATAGGCATCGTCTCTAGCATTTGAATAAGCTGAGTAAATTCTTCCTTTGAAATCTCTTTCTGGCTTTCCGTAATATTAGGATTGACAAGGTTATCATCAATCGAAGCATCACTTTGTGTATTATCATTAATCGATGTATCACTTTGTGTATTATCGTCATTCGTATCATTTGCTGGTGTATTATTTGTATCTTTCTGGGAAGATTTCTGGCTGGATAAAACCGCCATACCTCCTTTTTTAGCAGCAATAGAAGAATCGAGAACTTTCGGAGGCAGAAAAAACCCAGTTAATAAAGGAAAAATAATAATCATATAGGATAGGAACTTCTTAACATTAAAAGCTGAATTGCCATGGTCATGTCCACAGTTATTGTCTTCATGGGAGCAATGCTCGTGGCTAATATCTTTAACACGCCAGATTCTTGTTATTTGGATAAAAAACAAAAATAAAAAAATGACTGAAGCAGACTGACTTAAACCGACATATTTAGGGTTGATAAATTTGGTAATGTCTCCAGTAGAATGCATCTTTAAGATCATTGCTGAAAATGTTAATAGTATCAATGCTCTAAAAGCTTGCTGATAAGAAATTTTCACGGTTTTTCCTCCTTAGATAAAAGTTTGCAGCATCATGATTACGATGAATACTGTAGATGAAATCAAAGCAAGCAAGCCGATAACAAACTTATACCGGAATACACTTAGCAACATTAACGTATTTTTTAAGTCGATCATTGGTCCGAATATTAAGAAACCTAAAATCGAAGAAGTAGGGAAAATACTACTAAAGGACGCACCGATAAAGGCATCCGCTTCAGAACATAAGGATAAAACAAATGCTAATCCCATCATAACGAGTAAAGAAGAAACGGGACCGCTACCTGTCTCCAATAACGCCTTTGCCGGTAAATAGGTTTGTACAAACGCTGCTAAAAAAGCACCAATAATTAGAAATTTTGCCATATCAAAAAACTCATCAATAGCATGAATTAACATAGACCAAAATCTATTCGTAAAAGATTTGTTAGCTGAATGGGCGTGTGAATGTGTAGCTTGTATACTAATTGGCGCTTTTAATGGGTTACCTTTAAGAACGACGCTTATTGTCAATGCAATCAGAATAGCAATTAAGAAACCTAAACCCATTCGTAGTCCAGCAATTTTAAAACTGTTGCCAAATGCCATATATGTAGACGCAATGACAATTGGGTTGATTAGGGGACCCGTTAACATAAAACCAATGGCTGCATAAATCGGCACACCCTTAGAAATAAGTCTACGAACAATTGGAACGATGCCACATTCACAAGCAGGAAAAAGCGCTCCAACAGTGCAACTCATAATGACCGCCATTACTTTATTTTTGGGAATCCACCTTTCTATATGTTCTTCGGTTACGAAAATTTGAATCATTCCAGCAATTAATACTCCTATCAAAACAAAAGGAAGAGCTTCTATTAATATACTTAGAAAAATAGTATTCAAATTCAGCAAAGAAGGAGGAAAAGTAAAGATACCACTAAAGCTTGTACTAAACGACAAAAGAAGAAGAGTTAAAGCAATAATCGCTAAACCTGTAATATCTATAATACTACCTCGTATAATCTTATTCATGTTAACCTCCTTTTAATAGCCTGTTATAATTCCCCTATTAATTATGTATATTAATAGGGGATAAATAATAAATCTTATAATTTGAAATTTTAAAAATATTATATAAGAGTAATATATTCCTCGTCTTGAGGTCGATAGTTAGTATACATTCTTAAGTTGAGTTTTATTTAAAAAACGATTAATCATTTAAAGCTGTCTTTATGGTATGTAAATTCATTCTCATGATGCTGAAATAGTCATCCCCTTGCTTAATATTTTCTTCTGTCAAGGACTCAAGATTATGGAGAGTTAGAGCTTCCGCTCCCAATTCCTTCTGGATCGTTTTTACTACTTTTGGTGTAACACTTTGTTCGAAAATAACATAATGAAGATCATGTTCTTTAGATTCTTCAATAATATTTTGTAACTGTTTTAATGAAGGTTCCTGTGTAGGAGATAAACCAGTAATAGCGATCTGTTCAATACCATAACGTGCTTCCCAATATCCATAAGCTGCATGAGATACTAAAATAATATCCGTCTTGGAGCTTTCAATTGTACTTTTAAATTCTTCGTCAAGTTTTTCTAAGTTGTCTTTTAACTGAATATAATTGCTTTCAAATATTGAAGCATGTTCTGGCTTTAATTCACTCAACTTATTTTTGATATTTTCGGCGAGTTCGATTGCACGGAGAGGATCCAACCAGATGTGAGGATCATAATCACCGTGGTTATGCTCGTCTTCATCCACTTCAATGCTTTCATCTTCATGACCGTGTTCTTCAGCGTCAGTATTTTGCTCTTCATGACCGTGTTCTTCAGCGTCAGCATCTTGCTCTTCATGACCGTGTTCTTCAGCGTCAGTATTTTGCTCTTCATGACCGTGTTCTTCAGCATCAGTATTTTGCTCTTCATGACCGTGTTCTTCAGCATCAGTATTTTGCTCTTCGTCACCGTGTTCCTCAGCTTCAGTGTCTTGCTCTTCATGATCATGCTCTTCAGTGTTAGTATTTTGCTCTTCGTGACCGTGTTCTTCAGCATCAGCATCTACCTCTTCGTGAAGATGTTCCTCGTTTTGAGAGGATTCTAATAGTTCAATGCCTTCTCCTGCTTCTAAAATAGTAACACTTTCATTTTTCAAGGACTTAATAGCATTTTCTGCAAACGCATCAATACCAACTCCACTGTAAATAAACAAATCAGATTTCGCTAGAGCAACCATGTCTTTTGCAGACGGCTCAAAAGAATGGGCATCTACATTTGGAGGGTAAATACTTTTCACATCAACATAGTCTTCGCCAATTTTTTTCGCAAAATCTTCAAGTGGATAAATCGTAGTATAAATTGTTATCTTTTCATTTTCAGATATTCCTGTTTTAACAGTTTCAGAGTTTCCGCAGCCTGCAAGAATAAGACTCATAGCAAAAACTAAAGTATAAAAAGATTTGTTGATTTTCATGTTGTTAGCTCCTAACTTAATAAATTTGTGTAATTAAAGCGTTTTAAAAAGGTAAATCGTAATCATTTCGTTTTATATACTAAATCATGTATATTAGTTTGTAAATGGTTTAAGAACAATTTAAAAAATTTTTACAATAATGTAACATATAAAAAATAGTTAAATTACTTACTAGAAAAATGGGATAAGGAGTTTGAAGATAGAATTATGGAACTTGTTTTAATGGGGATTGTTATGAACAAAGGAATTGAGTTTTTATAAGATAAATGTTTGTTAACAAAAGCAGTTTTCGCATTGATTATTGCTTTTTGTTCTATGAAATAAATACATATAAACAAAGCAGTTGTAACATATTTTCTATTGTTAAATAAGGTCATTTGTTGCTGTTCTATATTAGTCTAAATAGCAAAAAGTTTGTGAAAGTACCTTAATAAATAAAGAAATGAACACCGACTGCTCCAAGATTATTATTTTATTGAGAAGAAAAATTTGTAACAGTCACGAAAAATTAATTTTTGAAAATACTAATGTGGAAGGGCAGTATGATAAAAGTTATAAACTTTAAAAATAAAGGAGTAAATTGGAAGAGATAGATTGCGGAAGAATGCAAGATATTGTGAAGAAATGTTAAAAGGAGTTTAGTAAACAGAAAATCCCATTACTTCCACCAGATTCTTCATTTTGGGGAGTATCTACATTATTACCTTTTTGAAAGCTTGAAATGATGGCATAAAATTGTATAAGATTAAAGTCGATTTTAATTACATCTAAAATCTTTTATTGTGTTATTGTGTTCATAAAGCCTCCATTGTGATTTACAGGTAGTTTAATCAATGGGTGTAAAGTAAAGACAACTACACGATTCTTTTTGCCAAGCCATTTAAAAGTAGTGATAAAACTAAATGATAGTATGAGAACATAGCGGTCACCTATAAATTTATTCTTATAGGTGACTAGCTATTTTGGTTATCATAGGAGCTAACTTTACAGCATAGAACTCGTTTTACATACTGAAAAACTGATTGTTTTCTATTTTGCTATTTCCATATTATTTGCAATAGCTATTAGATCTTCTTGAGTAATATTATCTGATTCAGTGGTTATGTTGTATAAAATAAACTGGCCATTCCTGTTTTCAAACCAACTTAGTATTTTTTCTTTATTAGTCGTATATAAACTTTCATTTGATTCAACGTAAAATGCATCATATCCGTCTACCGTAAATTGCTTAAAATCCTCTCCCATATACGATGTCATTGAAACTACATCATTTGTAAGAAGGTGATAGGATATAAGAATTTCGTCATTTGTATTTGTTCTATAAATCAAATTTGGTAAGTTCCATAAGTTATTTGGTTCTTTAGAAAAAGACCCTAGATTATCCCATGTGATTTTTTCTGTAGTCTTAGTTGATCTAGTCTTTAGTGTATCGTAATATTTTTCAGCCATCTCAGGCTCAACGCCACCAACTACCGTTTGGTAATGCGCCGCTTTAAGCGTCATCCCGTTATATAATGCTTGAGGTATTTTGTATTGAGAAAAGTAATCATCCATATGATTTTGCCAATCTTCCATACTTATTTCCTCAGGATTGTTGATGGTCGCTAAAGAAAATGAAACGTTCTGACCATTATCCAACGCAGAGCTGTACATAATTGCAGATTCCCCAGGCTTCAATGATTTACGAATATCTTCAACCGTGTTTTGTATGTGTTCTTTTTCTTGCAAGCTAGGGATGTCTATGATTGTGTCATCTGAAATGTTAAATTCAAAGCTATCAAATGTTAATTCGTAAATAATATTGGCTGCGAAAGCAAAACCAGAGAATAACAATAGACACGCCATAGCGATAGCAATCTTGCTAAACCTTTGATTACGGATTCCTTTCTTATTGGTATGGTAATGTTTAAAAACAAGTTGTGCATTGTTTTTTATGCTTTCCGGCTCTTTTATACTACTTGCTGTTTTCTCGAATTCACTTTTCAATTCCTTCTCAATGAACATGTAATGACGCCTCACTTTCAGTTGGCAATTTCTTATTTCGAAGATTTTTTAATGCATGATGATGCCTTGATTTTGCTGTTCCAATCGGAATATTTAATGTGTTTGCAATTTCTTCAAAACTGTTGTCATGAAAGTATCTAAGTACAATGACTACCTTTAATTTATATGGCAGCCTATTAACATGCTGTAATAATTGGCTATTCATTTCATTTGTTATCATTGTTTCTTCTGTTGATCTAGGACGTTCTTCGATTGAAAATAACTGATTTTTCTTATCAAGATTAAATTTCCTCCAAAGCTTTCTATTCCAATTAGCTGTTTGTTTAACGATTAGACCATTTAGCCACGAATAGAAAGGTTTGTTCATATCGTACTTTGGAATGGATTTAATCAATTGAATATACACTTCGTTTGCTACATCATTCGCATCTTGTTTGTTATTCACTAAAAAATAAATAGTTCGATAGACATGATGGTGTATTTCTTCATAGACAATTTCGAAAGCTTTTTCGCTTCCAGTTGTCAACTCCTTTAACCAGCTATGTAATTCTTCATCAGTCATATTAGAGCCTCCTTTTTTCTCTCTCTCTATTTATTGGTTCGATTGCAAGAAAAAGTTCAAAAAAAATAAGGCTTTTTTCATCCCGTTCTAATGTTCATTAATAAACCACAGCAAAACTTAGTGTAATAAAAATGTCATCGTATAAAAGAAGAAAAAATGCCGCGAAGCTGTAACTGTGTCGTGTTTATTTCTTAGTACGTCATACAATAAACATTGGGAGATCATTAATCTATAGGGCTTTTTTCATCTTGTTCTACTGTTCATTAATAAACCGCAGCAAAACTTAGTGTAATAAAAATGTCATCGTATAAAAGAAGAAAAAATGCCCCGAAGGTGTATTTGTACCGGGTCTTACTTAGTATGCTACATATCATGCACACACAACTACAAATAAAATAATATTATTAAGAAATAATAGTTTAACAGATTTCTAATGATGAGCAAGTAGGAGTATGTTACGAGGAAACGTTAATGTTGATGGATGGCTACGATAAACACAAATAACAAAAAAACAGCTGACAAGGTATCAGCTGAATATGGTGTTTATATTTGATTTTCATTGTTTGGAAACAATCTTGACCTTGTAAGAAATCTTACTCCTTCTGGGCCTTCTAGAGAAAACATGCCTCCTCGACCTTCGACAACATCAATAATTAATTGAGTATGCTTCCAATATTCATATTGCTGTTTGTTCATATAAAAAGGAGTTTCTCCAATATCTCCTAAATAGACATCCGATTGACCGATTAAAAACTCATCTCTTGCATAACACATTGGTGAACTACCATCACAACAGCCACCTGATTGATGGAACATAAGAGGTCCATGTTTCGCTGTTAGCTTTGCTATAAGATTTAGCGCAGTTTCAGTAGCTATCACCTTTTCAAGCATTAGTAGAACCCTAACGCCTTTGGACTATAACTTACTAGTAAGTTTTTCGTTTGCTGGTAATGAGAAAGCATCATTTTATGATTTTCACGCCCAATACCAGACATTTTATATCCTCCAAAAGCTGCATGAGCAGGATATGCATGATAGCAGTTTGTCCATACACGACCAGCTTCGATCTGACGCCCAAAGCGATAAGCTGTATTTATATCTCGCGTCCATACGCCTGCCCCTAAACCGTATAACGTATCATTGGCAATTTGTAATGCTTCTTCTTTATCTTTAAAAGTTGTAACCGCTACAACTGGTCCGAAAATCTCTTCTTGGAAGAAGCGCATATTATTGGTACCTTTAAAAACAGTAGGCTCAATATAGTAGCCTCCTTGTAATTCACCCTCAAGTATATTTCTTTTCCCTCCAGCTAGTAATTCTGCTCCTTCTTGGTTAGCAATATCGATGTATGACATTATTTTTTCTAGCTGTTCTGATGAAGCTTGCGCACCTATCATTGTATTCATATCGAGAGGGTTACCTTGTTTAATTGCTTCTACTCGTGACAAGACCTTCTCCATAAAAGGTTCATAAATAGATTCTTGAATTAGAGCTCTTGATGGACAAGTACAAACTTCACCTTGATTTAGAGCAAACATTGTAAAGCCTTCTGCTGCTTTATCTAAAAAGTCATCCTCTTGTGCCATCACATCTTCAAAGAAAATATTTGGCGATTTACCGCCTAATTCGAGTGTCACAGGGATAATATTATGGGACGCATATTGCATAATCAACCGTCCAGTCGTTGTTTCTCCAGTAAATGCTACTTTTCCTACTCGATCACTAGTTGCAAGTGGCTTGCCAGCCTCAACTCCGAAACCATTAACAACATTCACAACACCTGGAGGTAGTAGATCTTGAATTAACTCCATAAGTACCATGATGGATGCTGGAGTTTGCTCCGCTGGCTTTAGAACGACACAATTTCCAGCAGCGAGTGCTGGTGCAAGTTTCCACGTTGCCATTAATAGAGGGAAATTCCAAGGGATTATTTGACCTACAACCCCAATTGGTTCAGGGAAGTGGTATGCTACAGTGTCTTGATCAATTTGTGCTAAGCTTCCTTCTTCTGCACGAATACAGCCAGCAAAATATCTAAAATGATCGATCGCTAATGGCAAATCAGCAGCTAATGTTTCCCGAACAGGTTTCCCGTTTTCCCATGACTCTGCAACTGCCAATTTCTCCATATTTTCTTCAATTCGATCAGCTATTTTATTTAATAGATTTGATCGTTCAGTGACGCTCGTTTTTCCCCAAGTATGCTTTGCGGTATGTGCAGCATCTAAAGCTCTGTTAATATCTTCGCCATTAGATCTAGCAACTTGACAGTACGCTTGTCCAGTGATCGGCGTCATATTATCGAAATATTCACCACTTGCAGAAGGGACCCACTCTCCACCGATAAAGTTATCATATTTCTTCTTAAATGTAATAATTGAGTCTGGCGAACCAGGATTTGCATAAATCAAATGTTCATTCCTCCTATCAATAAGTTAATTTTGATAAGGAAATAGTGTACTTGCTAATTTTCTAAAACTTGTTTCCCTACCAATTCTATGATATTCGAGGGATTTTGTACTTATTACATTAATTAAGTAGCATTAAAGAATGTGATTTACGTGATAAGGATCTATTTTACGGAAAATGTTTGATGATGCCAAGTTGTCACGTAACTATTAATGGTAAAGCTGTTGTGAGAAATATTGTTATGTTTTGGAAGAGGGGAGTGGTACAATATGAAAGTAGTTTTTGTAAAATAATAATAGAAGATATTGAAGGGCCATATAACCACCTTATTGGTTCCTATTGCATACTTAGTACACAAAAAAATAATAGTTTAATTGTAAAGTGATAATCAATGATAAGATCGGGTGAAGTCATTGAGTAATATAATTTGTAAAATAGATAATGTATCTAAATCATTTAATGATTTAACAATAATCGAAGGAATATCGTTAACTTTGTAAAAAGGTGAAGCGGTTGCTGTTATAGGGAAAAATGGTTCCGGAAAAAGTACATTACTTAAATTAATTACAGGACTCATTGCGCCCTCAAAAGGAACAATTAACTTGCCTTCTAAACGAGTTGGCTATGTACCTGAACAGTTTACATGTAATATTCGCATGACTACGTATGAATATTTGTATCATTTAGCTAAAATTAACGGGTATAGTCGACAAGAGATAGATACAAAAATCATGGAATTACTTAATAGATTTGAGTTGAAACATGTAAGAGGTAAGCAAATTCAATCATTTTCTAAAAAAATGAAACAGAAAATAAGCCTTATACAAGCGTTAATTCATGAACCTGACATCCTTGTTTTAGATGAGCCGCTATCAGGTATAGACCGGAGAATGCAATCATCCTTGGTAGAAAATCTATTAGCAATTAAAGAAACTGGTACCTCAATGGTCTTCTCATGTCATGAAAAATCGATAGTTGATGAATTAGCAGATAAGGTGTTGTACATAAGTAATAAAAATGTTAGTAGTGAAAAATCATTAATAAATTAAGAGATGGATGCTTATGAGATTATTTGTAAAATTTCGCAGAATAGCAACGAAAATGCCTTAAATGAATTAAAAGATGTGTATCACTATTCGATGGTTGGGGATGATCAAATAAAAGTAACGGTAAGGGCACAGGATAATGATCAACTGTTACTAGATCTTTTACAACAAGGTCATTCAATCATCTTAGTAAGTAAATTAGATGCATTATAGGAGAACTAGTATGGTATATTTATCACGTTATTTTGTTATAACATATTTTCGGTCATTTCGTTTTATTCCCCCAGTAGCTGTTTTTGCTTGTGGGTTGTAATATTTTATACTTATAGTCAAAAAGATATAATGAATAGTTATTTAATATCTAGCATGGTCTTATATTTAATTTCTGCTTGTCTAACACATTCGAGGTTTCATCGAGAGGATCACTCTGAAAGAGCAATAATTTTAACTCATATCAAATCAAAAATGAAATTTTTATTAAGCAAAAATATCGCTGTGTTGGTGTATGGTAGCCTACTTATTATTTTGGCAATTGTATATCCACTTATTTTAAATGGATTTCTAACAACCCCGTCAATTTCAGTAATCATCGTCTCGATTATTAGCCATGTATTACTTTGTCAGTTGGGTGTGATCGTAGGCATGTTTTTTGCTGTAACAAAACATAGTCAATATCATTGGTTAGCTACTTGTCTTGTACTAATGGTGTCACTAGTAACCGAAGCTGTTGCTAATGGTATACCAACCTTTTTAGCATGGATCTTGTGGTTGCTCCCTCCAATTAATAACATTGTCCATATACATAATTTTGGTGATTCCTTTATAATAAATACAACGATCATTCAAAACTATATCATTGTTATCAGTTATATAATTATTGCCTCGAGTATTATCGTATATCGGTTTAAAAAGTTTGAATATTAATAAACTAGTAAAAAAATCTACATTCGTTGCTGTTAGCGGATGAAGCTGCTTTTATAAGTCAAGGTTAGGAGAAAAATATAGATGAGTTATGTAGAAGATTTAAGGAAGGTTATAGGGCATCGTCCTATTATACTTGTCGGCTCAGTTGTTTTGCTAATAAATGATCAAGACGAGATATTACTTCAAAAAAGAAAAGAACCATATGGTGTTTGGGGGCTTCCAGGTGGGTTAATGGAACTAGCTGAATCAACAGAAGAAACAGCTAAAAGGGAAGTTTACGAAGAAACAGGTCTTACTGTGGGTAACTTAGAACTTATTAATGTTTTTTCTGGAAAAGAAAATTATTGCAAATTACAAAATGGTGATGAGTTCTATGTTGTAACAATTGCATATTTCTGCAATGATTTCAGTGGTGTGGTAAAAACAAATGAAGAGGAGGGGTTAGAAACAGTATTTTTTCCATTACGTTCACTTCCTGAGAAGCTAGTCGGTAGTCACCGCAAAATGGTTCAAACATATATAAAAAAGTTCACAAGTTTGTAGTATTAAACAAGTATTGATGCTAATATTCACATAAATATATGGATGTAAATGTTAATCATCATGTATATATTAATAACAGCAGAATGAATGTAACCAACTGAGGAAGACTAAACACCGATTTACTAGGTTGTTGTTATAATTGAAGAAATATTCATTTTGCCAATGGGGGACCTAAGACGATCAAAGTAACAAAATTCCAGTGAGGTCTAAAGGGGTCTACCCCCTTTAGATAAATCGATTGTTGGGAGATTTATAGGGTTATTCAAAGTATTATTGGATTACGAATTAATGCTTGTTTAAAATATATAAAGCTTGTAAAATGAAATTAAGTGTAACGCTTGTGTTTTTTTATATAAATATGTAAGCGTTAACATTAAATGGTGTACTTCGATTTTATTAATCATAACAAGGGGGAGAAAGGTTATGGAAGTGAAGGTAATTTCAACCAGACGGATAATTATGATAGCGTTGTCATTATTGTTAATGAGTAGTTTTGTTACTCCTGCTAACGCTGAAGTAAGAAATGTGCAAGTATGGTTAACGACAGCTGATCAACAGCAATTACTTCAGCAGCAAATTGATATTGAATTTTCACTAAACAACAGCGTAGAGGGTGTAACGATTCAAGTTGATGAAAGTAAGGAATATCAAGTAATGGATGGATTTGGGGCAGCGATGTCTGGGTCTTCAGCATGGCTTTTTAATCAAAAACTAAACGATTGGCAACGAAACGCGATATATAACGATCTATTTAGTTATGAAGGTATTGGTTTAAGTTTTGTTCGCCATACTGTAGGTGCATCAGATTTTTCTTTAGAAAGCTACTCATATGATGATATGGCAGCAGGATTAACAGATCCGAATTTAGCAAAATTTTCTATTGATAAAGATAAACAAAATGTAATTCCTATGTTAAAAGAAGCATTAGCGATAAATCCTAATTTGAAAATTATGGGCACGCCCTGGAGTGCACCTGGTTGGATGAAAGATAATGGATCATTAAATGGGGGTAAACTTCTTCCGCAATACTATGGTGTATATGCACAGTATCTTGCAAAATATATTAACAGCTATCAAAATGAGGGACTTCCTATTTATGCAATGACCATTCAAAATGAGCCACATCATGAAACTGCCGGCTATCCGAGTATGAAGATGGAAGCATCTGAACAAATTGATTTTGTCAAAAATCATCTTGGGCCAACTTTTAATAGTCAAGCAATTGATACGAAAATACTTAGCTGGGATCACAACTGGAATGAATATGATTATCCAATAGAAGTAATGAATGATGAGGAAGCAAAATCTTATTTGGCGGGTAGTGCTTTTCATTGTTATGGCGGTTCCCCCGAGCAACAATCTTTAGTGCAAAATGCTCACCCGGACAAAGGTATATGGTTTACCGAATGTTCAGGAGGGGAGTGGTCAACTGATTTTGGAGATAATTTAGCATGGAATATGTCGAATGTAGTAATCGGTTCGACTCGAAATTGGGCGAAGTCAGTTCTGCTATGGAATCTAGCATTAGATGAAAACTTTGGACCAATTAATGGTGGTTGTACAGATTGTCGTGGTGTTGTAACGATTAACCAACAAACAGGTGATGTATACAAAAATGTAGAATATTATGTGCTTGGTCATATTAGTAAGTTTGTTAAACCTGGTGCAAAAAGAATAGATACTAATTACGATAACGATATTCAAAACGTTGCTTTTAAAAACACAGATGGATCAAAAGCCTTGTTAGTTTTAAATAATGCTAATACCCATCAAACGTTCACTGTCAAAGAGGGAGACGAATCATTTAACTATACTCTGCCAGCAGGAGCAGTAGCTACTTTCTTATGGAACTCAAATAATGATAGTAATTTGATTGTAAATGGAGATTTTGAATTAGGAGCATTGAATAATTGGCAAAGCTGGACACCAGAGGGACAAGACCCAGTTCACAAAGTTGATACAGACTATCCATTGTCTGGAGCGCATAAATTGACTCATTGGCAATCTTCCCCTTATCAACAGACGACATATCAACATATAAATGTAGAGAATGGAGTTTATAAAGCCTCGGTTTGGGTCCGTTCAAGTGGAGGTCAAAATACGCTACGTTTAGAAGCAAGTAATCACGGTGGTTCCACCCTTTATGAAAATATTGGATCATCCTCAATAGGTGATTGGAAGAAATTTGAAATAGATAATATCGATGTAACGACAGGCACTGTTACTATTGGTGTATACTCTGATGGAAATGAGCATAATTGGGCAGCCTTTGATCATATTCAACTAATTAAGAAGTAAAATAATTTTTATAGGTATATACAAAGATGTTTTTTAGAAATAACTAGGCTTGACCTTTGTGGTTTTATACTAAACGATATTGTTGTATAACAAGCACCCTTTAGATGGGCGCAGCAAAAATCTATCTAAAGGGTGCCTGTTGAATAAGTAATAACTACAGCTACAGGTTTAAATATGAGGTAAGAGAAATCATGAGTAAGAAGAGCTTCACAGAGAATCAAATTAAGTAACTAACAACTTATTCTTATGATGATTATAAGCTAAAAAGCGATCACGTAAGCAGCCAATATAAGTTGTTTATTGGGGAAAAAGAGAGAGGTATTCCACTCTTAAAATTCACTGTTTTACTATCCAAACTACACGCTTTACTGTCCAAACTCACTGTTTTACTCTCCAAACTACACACTTTACTGTCCAAACTCACTGTTTTACTATCTAAACTACTCGTTTTTCTCTCTAATTTACTGTTTTACTCTCCAAACTACACGTTTTACTGTCCAAACTCACTGTTTTACTGTCCAAACTCACTGTTTTACTATCTAAACTACACGTTATTATTACTCTTACTAAATCAACAAAGTAGCAGCATCTAGAAGGCTTTAAGCTGTTATCTTAAAACTTTGTTCATTTTTAATGTTATATATTGTAAGTCAGCGTTGTACAGAAAAAAAGATTTGACAAACTATAGTTATGTAGGTGTTTATTTCTTCGTAGGAAAAAAACAGTCAATGCTAAAACATCCTATTTCAAAGAAAAAATACTACCAACTCCAAGTGTAAACAAACTATTTCTTCGTAAGAATTGTGAAAGCACCCTTAATTTATAACAAAATAAACAGACTAAATGTTCGAAGTGATTTAGTCTGTTTAGTATGATATTCTAAGATGCTGTCTTCGGTTCTCTAATAAGAAACAAATGCTAACGTTCCTAATACGATAATTAACAAAATGAATAGGACAACAATTAGCGCGAAGCCAGAGCCGAAGCCCCCGCCACCGTAACCGTAGCCTGGTGCTACGCCACCGTATCCACACATAAGCTCAAACCTCCTTTCTTGTGTAGTTAACTCCTTTTAATTAAATACTCTCCCGAATTTAACATTATTTTACTTTTTTGTGTTAGGGAGGTGATTATATCACCTCACAAAAAATGAATGATAGAAGCTTTATCATGGGAAGGATAGAAAGTACAATTGAGTAAATGTGAAGTATGATTGGTTGAATTAGGGAGTTTTTATGCTGTGTAGATTAGGAATTAATAAAATCCTTGGCCACAAGCACAGCCGATGATAATCAAGAGCACAAAAAGTACAATAACTAAGGCAAAGATACCGCCGAAATTACTCATAATTACCATTCCTCCTTTCTTGATATATTAATATTTTATGGAATTATTTAAACTCTGATTGTACGTTTAGACATGATGAAAACATACATTTTTAGATATTTTAATTAATTGATTGAATATATAAAGCAAAAAAAACGGTGATATGGTCTTTATATCACCGTTTCACACATCTTATATTACTTAAGGGTTAACTGTTCATTAGCATGATTTCTAATCTGTTTATTGTTCCTTTAATTGTTGGAAAGCTGAAATAAGTTGCTTTGTTATAGGGTTATTCATTGATATATTCATGTTGTCAATTTTATTGACAGGTAATATTTCGATTGATGTACTCGTTATAAAAACTTCATCAGCATTGTAAAGAAAATCAATATCAAAAGGATGTTCTTTTACGGAAAGATCATTTTGAGATGCAATATTGATGACTGCTTCCCTTGTAATACCATGTAAAATGTGGTTTGTTGCTGGATGTGTGTAGACAACACCATCTCTTACAGCAAATAAATTACAACTAGAGCATTCTGTCACAATGCCATTACGTATAAAGACTGCTTCGTCATAACCTGCTTCAGAAGCCTTTTGTTTTGCAATGACATTTGGTAATAAATTTAGCGATTTGATGAAACAATTCGCCCAACGGGTGTCTTCGAATGATTGAAGAGCTACTCCGTTTTGTCGTTTGACAAGGTCTACATGACGTGAGGGGCGTACAGTCATTGAAAACTGTGCGGGGACATTAGGAAATATATGATCTCTCGGTGCGATTCCCCTAGTTACTTGAATATATACTTGTGCATCTTTCAATTCCGATCGCGTTATCCCCTCTAATATTAGTTCGTTCACTTTTACTAGAGAAAAAGGTAAATCGATTAATATTTCCTTAGCACTCATTTCAAGTCGGTTTAAATGTGCTTTTAATAAAAATGGTTTGCCATCATAAACTCGAATAACTTCATATATTCCATCTCCAAATTGATGCCCTCTTTCTTGGATCGGTACGACCTTTTCATTAATATCAATAAATTTATCTCCATAAAAACCAACTTCCATGTCATCAACCTCCGTTAATATCTCTTCATGCTCAATTCATTTTATGTTATGCATTGTTCATTAATTATGGTTTATTATAGCAATTTTGGTGTGAAGTCAACAGCTTAAAAGTCACAGTAACGTCAAATCTATTAGATTATCAAACATATTTATACCATTTTTATACTAATCGTTCTATAATTAAAAATATAAATTAATATGATTGACGGGTGAAGTCTATGAATATTAAAAATTTATACAAACTAGCATTTGAATCGGCAGGAATAGCCATGGCAATATATGATTGTCAAGGTGAGGTAGGAATACCGCTTGCAATAAATGATGCTTTTTGTAAATTTCTTGGGTATACAAGGGAAGAGCTGTGCTGCAAAACTGTTGAAGAAATTTCACATCCAGATGACTATAAACGTGATTTACATAAAATTAGCTGTTTGTTAACTGGGCATATCGATGAGATTGCAACAGAAAAAAGATATATACATAAATCAGGACGAATCGTTTGGGGAGAATTAAAAGGTATCCTTCAAAGAAACGAAGATAAAAGCCCACAATTTGCTATAGTTCAAATTCATGATATAACCCATCGTAAAAGTATAGAAAAAGAACTATTAGAAAGTAAGGAAAAATACGAAACCTTAATTCAAGATTCATTACAGGCGTTTTATGTTGTACGTGATGAAAAAGTGATTTTCGTAAACCCAGCTGGATGTGAATTATCAGGATTTAGTAAAGAAGAAATAATTGGTTCGAATATTTATGATTATTTTACAAAAGATCGGGTTGAACTTGCTGAGTATAATTATAATCAGCTTTTAATGGGGAATTCTTACACAAACGAAGAACAAATAGTCATAACAAATAAAGGTGAACGTGTAATTGAATATACAGCTACAAAAACGGTATATGAGGAAGAAGAAGCCATTCAAGTCATTGCACGTGACATAACAGAAAGAAAAAAATATGAAGAAATGTTGGTTAAATCAGAAAAATTGGCGTTAGTAGGTAAACTTGCAGCCGGCGTTGCACATGAAATTAGAAATCCATTAACTACAATTAAAGGGTTTACACAGTTATTTCAAATGACGAAAGAGTACAATGAACAACACGCAGCTATTATGATGAATGAATTGTCTACAGTCGAAACAATCATAGATGAGTTTTTATCATTAGCAAAAACAAAATCAACATCATCTTTTGAAATGAATGATCTTCATAGCATTATTAATAGAGCTATTACTTTGGTTAAAACAAATACTGATTTACATAATATTGAACTCGGTGCACAGTTTGATGAAACTATTCCACTAGTGGAATGCGAAGATGAAATGTTAATCCAAGTATTTACGAATATTATTCAAAACGCAATTGAATCGATGGATACTGGATTTATTACGATGTCTACACATAGAAAAAATGATATTGTAACAGTTGCAGTTGTTGATAATGGATGTGGCATACCTAAGGATAGATTGAAAAACTTAGGGGAACCTTTTTATTCAACGAAGGAAAAAGGTACAGGATTAGGGTTAATGATTAGTTATAAAATAATTGAACAACATAAAGGGCAAATGTCATTTTATAGTAATCCTGGAGAAGGTACACGAGTAGAAATTATCTTACCAATCAAACAAAAAAATATTGGTCAAATCAATGATAAGCTCTTGTAGAAAGAACTTCGTAACAATAAAATGATTATAATGGATCATGGAAAAGTAAACCTCACAACATTCATAGTGTGAGGTTTATTTTTTTTATCTTTTATTGTTTTTTCTAGATTGCTTTTCAGTCGTTTCACTCAGTTCATTTGCAAATTCAGCCTCAGCTGCTGATACTGTTGGGTTTGCTACTTCTTTTGACACTTTATTTTGTCTCCCTTTTTTTTCCAAAATAATCACCCTTTCGTAGTTGTAAAAATAAACACAATGTTAGTATGGTAGACAATGTACTTTTTACTCATATTAGATTGTGTTTTTATGTGAAAAAATAGTCATTAACACTATAGTTCTCAGCTCTTTATTATTCCATGACAAAATTTGATCAGTATTGAACATAGCATTACCACAATAACAAACAGATAAGCGTGTACTCTATTGGTTATCCACTTATCATTAAGAATATTTTATATAGTAATTAATGGTAAGTGTGGCGTTTGAACTCCAACAAAAGTCTAACTAAACGATAATAGTTACAGCATTGTAAACTAAATGTTAAGCTACACCAGACTATAGACCTATCATTTTGAAATAGGGCAACTTTGGATGTATATGGTAGAAAAAATGATAATTGAACAGTGTTATGATTTATTTAGACAGAAAAAGTAGTGTGAAAGGGAGAGAGAAATGATATGAAAAAATTGATAGTTGCTGGTACAATTTTAGGTTCTTTATGGTTTGGTGAAAGTGCATTAGCTGCATCTTATACAGTTCAATCTGGGGATACACTTTCAAAAATAGCGAACAAGCATCAAACCACTTTAGCTGAATTAACAAAAGCAAATCCACAAGTTCAAAATCCTAATATAATTTACATAGGACAAGCTATCCAAATTCCATCAGCAAGTAATAAAGAATTAAGCACATGGGAAGAAAAGGCTGATCAAGTCGTGTCAACAGGAATGAAATATATTGGTGCTTCTTATTTATATGGAGCTTCAGTGACAAGAACTGATGCGTTCGACTGTTCTTCCTTTACGTATAGAGCTTTTAATGAAAATAATGGTATTAAACTGCCACGTACTTCAGTAGAGCAATCAAAGCAGGGGACACCTGTAGCGATTTCTGATATTCGAAAAGGTGACTTGATTTTCTTTGATACGACTAAAGATGGGGTCATCAATCACGTATCTATCGTCGTTGATTCAGACACAATCCTTCATGCAGGAAGTTCAACAGGGGTAACAAAAGCTGATTTAAATACTTATTGGCGTCCATTTGCAGTAAAAGCTGTACGCATCATTAATTAAGCTGGATCACCGTACCACATATAGAAAATGTATGGGCTAGGTTTTATATCCTTTTTGGTACTATCATTCAATTTATTTGGTGACAAAAGGAACAGGGTCTACGAAAAAAGAAGGCTATAGGCTACTAGAAAGAAAGCTAAACAAACATTAATTTCAGAACATATAAGAAGGCTTGGATAAAGTAAATCCAAGCCTTCTTATATTGTAGTATACTGCTTTCTAAAAATAAAGTTAACAATTTATAATAGCTGGTGTTTTAAAAATTTTTGTACTTCTTTTGGAGATTTAAGTACAAAAATGTTCTTGTCATTAGAAAATTGCTCCAGTCTCTTTACAATTTCAGGCCTTTTAGTTTTTGGATAATCCCAAATCCATTTAAAAAAAGCTAAGTCAAACCTTTCTTCGCAAGCTTCTCCCATATCTGGTCTCGTTTTATTTCGATACAGTAACATTCTTTTGAATGCACGATACATGCATATCGTTCTATGAATATCAAGAAAAATGATCGTGTCTGCTGAATTAAGTCTTATATCCAACGTTCCACTGTAGTTTCCATCAATAATCCATTTTTCTTTTTTCACTAAATCTTTTTGCATGGTACACTGCTCATCTTTTGGAACACTAACCCAATTAGGTTTCCAAAATAACGCGTCGAGATGATAGACATCTATTTTGAGTTCATCACCTAATCTCCTTGCTAGTGTAGATTTTCCTGATCCGCCCTAACCAATTAGTATTATTTTTTTCATGATGCTTCCCCTTGTATAACGTTCATAATGATTGTTGTTTTTCGTACTTAGAAACCCCAGATTTTATTGATAAAAAGATGATATCTGTATAATACCACTTCTTGAAGTTCTAATTAGTGAAACTATAGCAATTGTTTATGAATGGCTCTTTGCGAAAACAATGTTACCATTTGTTTTCAAATTCGTACTATAAAAAGTAGATTAATAACGCTATTCATTGTTGTACAGAAGAAATGATGCCACGAACTCAAGTTGTGTAGGTATTTATATCTTAATACGAAAAACAACAATCAATGCGAAAGCATCCTTATAATAATATCAATACTTGTCTAGTTACCTGTCAAGAAATAACCCTTAATCTAATTAGTGATCGTACTTTTGATAACTTTTACTATAACACAGCAGCTCATTTTAGGTTTTATACATTTAGAACAAACCTGCTGAAAAGAGCCTTAATTAAAGATTGCTGATATGAAATTTTTTTTCTTTTGTGTAATTGGTTCCGTTGACTTTTGTTGTGTTAATATTTGTGCGTATTTGTCTTCAATTTCTTCAATTTTCTTTTCTAGTGAAATGACATTTTTTTGTAACATGTCGATTTCTTTACGATGTTGTAATAGTTGGTATGATACAACTTCATCTGCTTTCTTGTCCAAGCTTTGTTCAATGTTTTTTACTTGATCAATAAGCTGTACCAAATCAGATTTTTGTAAGTAAGTCGTAGGTGGTTTATGATTCTCATTGACCTGGGTATTCGTATTTGATAATACTCCTTTCCGTACTTTTATTAACTGCACGTCCTTCATCACAACACCACTATTCAATTGTTTTTGAATATGGCGAAATAATTCCTCGTCTTCATGAGTAAATAAGTAATGCCCATTATCATTTTTGTTAAATGGTAACTCAAAATATTGTATCCAGCGGCGAATTGTTTTCGGGGAAACACCAAGTTTATACGCAAATTCAGATGTATTCATTTGCTTATCTCCTCCCATACAAGTCATAGTCTACAAATTCTTTATGTATGGAAAGATTCCTTTACGTGTGACAAAACTAGTGATAATTAGCAAAAGAAAGTTTTATTCTTACAATTTGAGTGCATATGTGAGAAGCGTTTGTCGTTTTTTTGGTGGATTAGGTAAAATGAAGTGTAATTACATAAATTTCATGAATATTCGATAAATAAAGAGGCTGCCACCCCATGATATAGGATATAGGGAATATGATAGGGGGCATCATCTCTTATAACATCTTAAGAGATCTTTTAGTTATAAAACAACATTTTCTTGCAATTGATTTTGGTTAATGACATGATCGATTGCTTCACTAACTGAATTTACAACATACTTGGCTTCCTTTTTAACATCTGGATGTGCTTCAGACATTGCATAACTATTGGCAGTTAATTTAAACATCGGTATATCGTTAAAAGAATCACCAATACATGCAATTTCATCAGTAGATAAATTAAGGTGATTTAGTAAATTTTGTATAGCATTACCTTTACTAATATTTTTAGGCATCACATCTAAACAATTCTCCTCAGATACAAAAGCATCAAGTTGTGTAGGGAACAGCTCTAATAAGTTTTTTTCATGTTTTTGTACGTCATAGCCACCAATAATTATTTTTGTTGGTGCCATTCCTGCCTTCATTTCTGCTAATAAATTTGGTTTTTCAACTATTGGGAAAAACATACGACCTTGTATTCTTTCAATATGCTCATCAATTTTCTCAGCATAATTAGTATTGTCGTGACAAACCAATGTAATGATGTCGTTTTGATCACGTGTGTACTTATATATGTCATGAGCAATTGCTGGAGAAAATGTTGTGTGATGTAATACTTCGTTGTCATTTGTAATTACAAAGGCCCCATTTTGACTAATACGGTGAAAGCGATCGTTTACAACCTTTAAAACCTCAAGGACCTCTGGCTCCATTCGACCAGTTGCAATGGCAAATGTAATATTTTGCTCATTTGCTCTTTTTAGGGCATCTATATCTTCATCGGTTACTTGCTTATTAAAATTCAATAATGTTCCATCTAAGTCAGATACAATAAGTTTTATCATTAATTATCCCTCCAATATAAAAGTGATAACATAATTGAAGTTCGTTGTAAATGGAAATGTATTTTTCAGAAAATTCAATGTGTAGTTATTGCCCTAATACAGTGTTGGTCTCAGGGGTAATTTTTTTATAGAAAAAAATGTTTATTATTGATAAAATTTACTAATTATATCTTATACATAGAAGGGGATGTCATTGGGGAGAATATTGTATTGTTTGTTGGCTCTATTCATAATGTCTAGCTGCATGAAAGACCAAGATGGAGTCAGATCAAAGAGAAAAAAATTTACTTAAATCAATAGCTGGAGATCAATTGTTTGCATTTGATGTTAAGGTAAATGATAGAACGACTAATAATCAATATAAATATTAGTATTGATTATTATGAGAATGGGGATCTATTAAAAGAAGTTGCTGGAATGGATGTTCGATTGGATGAAGATGTAAACACCGTCCTTATAAGTAAAGTAAAGGAAGAATTTAATGATGATAAGCATATAAGATGGGATGGAGCAGTTGTTACTGAATCAGGATTTAGAAAGTTTAATTCGAATTTAATATTGGCTAACAACAATTCTGGACGTGCAATGTCCTCCCAATTATCAAATGAGAGAGTACTTTATGTAAACAAGCCGCAAATTGTAGCATACAATATAAACCATAATGAAGGTTTAATTAGTACAAGTAATAACGTGTTTGAAGGTGTTGGAAAGGAAATAAATAGGATCATTCAACAATATGAAAGTGTCTACTTCGTGACAGTTGAACTTGATAGTAAGAATGGAGAGTAAATAACTAGCTATTTCCATTGACGAAGTGCTACCTCTTTCGTTACTATGTAGCCAAGTGTGTGTTGTAAAAGGAGGGAGCACCTTGCAGAACTTTACCGTCGTAAAAGTGTTAAATAATAATGTGCTCATAGCTAAACATGAATCATATGGAGAAGTGATTGTCATTGGTAAAGGCATTGGCTTCGGCAAAAAGAAGAACGATGACATACCACAGTCGACAATTGAAAAAATGTTCGTTTTAAAAAGTGAGAAGGAGCAAGAACAGTATAAGAAGTTAATACCAAATATCGATGAAGACTTTATAGCTATTATGAATGATATTATTCATATGATTAATAAGCGATTAAATAAGCCATTAAACGAGCATATTCATATAGGCTTAACGGACCATCTGGCATTTACAATTAAGAGGCTTGAAGAAGGATTAGAAATACATAACCCATTTTTATTAGAAACACATGCGCTGTACCCGAAGGAATATGAAACAGCTTCAGCTGTTGTAAAGTTTCTAGAAGAAACTTTACACGTATCACTTCCAGAAGGAGAGATTGGCTTTATTGCACTACACATACATAGTGCAATTACAAATCGCAATTTACATGAAGTTAATCAAAACTCTCAGCTCATACATAAGTTAATTGAAATTATTGAAGATTCGTTAGAAGTAGAAGTGAATTATTCTGATGTGAATTATTTACGGCTTGTACGTCATTTGCAATTTGCGATAGAGCGAGTCAAATCTGGTGAACTTGTAGTTGAACCAAAAAAATTAGCTGAGGTATTGAAAGAGGAATATCCCTTGTGTTATAATGTTGCTTGGAAGTTGATCAAAGTTATGCAGCAAACGTTACAATTACCAGTCTATCATGCAGAAGCAGTGTATTTGACATTGCATTTGCAAAGGCTTTCAACTAAAACTGAATTATAGGTATTATACTTTACGTGTTACTGATTCGATCAGGCATGAGTAAAGAAATGATATAAACAACAGCTGTATTCTCTGTTGTTTACCATTTTCTTACTCATGCCTGTTTTTATTTGTTTAAAAAGTAATCGTTTGCACAATATAACATTATGAGCAGCTTTCGAATATTTCATCCATGATTAGGAGGAAACTCACATGTTTAAAAAAGCCTTTGGTGTTTTACAAAAGGTCGGGAAGTCATTAATGCTTCCAGTAGCGATATTACCAGCAGCTGGTATTTTATTAGCTTTTGGTAATGCACTGCAAAATCCAGCTTTAACAGATCGTGCAGAATTTTTAAAGGCAGAATGGATTACGCTTATTGCTTCAGTAATGGAAAACGCTGGGGGAATTGTATTTGGTAATCTCCCGTTACTTTTTGCAGTTGGTGTAGCAATCGGTTTGGCTGGTGGTGAAGGTGTTGCCGGTCTTGCAGCAATTATTGGTTATTTAATTATGAACCAAACGATGAGTGTTATTTTACAAGCAAGAGGCACATTGGATCCGGCAGTCGTTGGAACAGATCCGTCCTTCGCGAATGTACTTGGGATACCGACATTACAAACCGGGGTGTTCGGCGGTATTATCGTCGGTATAATAGCAGCATCATTGTATAACAAGTATTTCAATATTGAATTACCATCTTATTTAGGCTTCTTTGCAGGTAAGCGATTTGTTCCTATCGTAACTGCGGTCGCCGGTTTAGTTCTTGGAATTGTAATGATTTTCTTATGGCCACCTGTTCAACATGGCTTAAATACGTTCTCAACGTCGATGATTGACGCAAATAGAACTTTAGCAGCATTTATATTTGGAGTTATTGAAAGGGCACTAATTCCATTTGGTTTACACCATATCTTCTACTCGCCGTTTTGGTTTGAATTTGGTTCGTATACTAATGCAGCAGGGGAGATCGTCCGTGGTGACCAAGCTATCTTCTTTAATCAGATTAAAGACGGTGCCGAGCTAACAGCTGGTACATTCATGACAGGAAAATTCCCATTCATGATGTTTGGTTTACCAGCAGCGGCGTTAGCAATCTATCATGAAGCTCGTCCTGAGAAGAAAACAGTTGTAGCAGGTATTATGGCTTCAGCAGCGTTAACATCGTTTCTCACAGGGATTACAGAACCAATTGAGTTTTCATTCTTATTCGTAGCACCAGTATTATTCGGAATTCATACCATTTTCGCAGGTTTATCATTTATGACAATGCACCTATTAAACGTAAAAATTGGGATGACCTTCTCCGGTGGTGTCATTGACTTCCTATTGTTTGGTGTACTTCCTGGCCGTACAGCCTGGTGGTTAGTTATCGTAGTAGGTTTAGTGTTCTCAGTTATTTACTACTTCGGTTTCCGCTTTGCAATTCGCAAATGGAACTTAAAAACACCAGGTCGTGAAGATGAGGATGAAGATTCTGCACCTGCAACTGTTGAAGCCGGTGAGTTACCTCATAATATTTTAGACGCAATGGGTGGAAAAGAGAATATTGATCATTTAGATGCATGTATTACTCGCTTGCGCGTATCTGTTAACGATATTCAAAATGTTGATAAAAACCGTCTTAAACAGCTTGGTGCTGCTGGT
Organism: Bacillus sp. SM2101; assembly: GCF_018588585.1. Lineage (NCBI taxonomy): Bacteria > Bacillati > Bacillota > Bacilli > Caryophanales > Bacillaceae > Bacillus > Bacillus sp. SM2101. The sequence continues at coordinate 139,715 of NZ_JAEUFG010000005.1, read as the reverse complement.
GTACTTGAAGTAGGAAATAATATCCAAGCGATATTTGGACCAAAGTCTGATCAATTAAAAACACAAATGAAAGATATTATGGATGGAAAAGCACCAAGACCAGCACAACCAGTTTCACCTGAAAAAGAAGTGAAAAAGCAAGTGGAAGACGTACAACCTCAAGCGCTACAATCAGAAGGTAAAGAGGATGTATTCGTTTCACCGCTAACAGGTGAAATTAAGCCATTAGAAGAAGTTCCAGATCAAGTGTTTTCACAAAAAATGATGGGAGATGGCTTTGCAATTTTACCAACAGATGGTGAATTAGTAGCTCCTGTAGATGGAAAAATCGTCAACCTTTTCCCGACGAAACATGCAATTGGTATTGAATCTACAGCAGGTCGTGAAATCTTAATCCATGTTGGAATTGATACAGTTAATTTAAAAGGTGAAGGATTTGAAACACTTGTTACACAAGGAGATAATGTAAAAGCTGGGCAGCCTTTATTAAAAATCGACCTTGAATATATTAATAAACATGCACCTTCAATAATGACCCCAGTCATTTTCACTAACCTAAATGCTGGAGAGTCTGTTAAAATAAATAAGCAAGGAAAAGTAAGTAAACAAGAAAAAGGAATCGTTAAGATTTCTAAATAATTTACCATTTTCTAAAGTAAGCTGATAAAGAGGACCAGGTCTTACTTCTAAATGATTGGTGATACTATATATGTAAGCCGAGTTATAGATGTAGGACCTGAGTTAAATTATCTTGAGTTACTTTATTAATGGGACATTCAAAAGGAGAGATAATTAATGGCAAACAAAACATTTTCTATTACAAGTGACACAGGAATTCATGCTCGTCCAGCGACAGCATTAGTTCAAGCGGCTGGGGGGTTTCAATCAGACATTAATTTAGAATATAACGGCAAAACAGTAAATCTTAAATCTATTATGGGTGTCTTATCATTAGGAATTCCTAAAGGAGCAACGATTACTATTTCTGCTGAAGGTTCAGATGAAAACGAAGCATTAACGAAAATAGAAGCAACAATAAAGGAAGAAGGATTAGGTCAGTAATGATTAAACAAATTAAAGGCATTGCCGCATCATCAGGAATTGCAATAGCAAAAGCATTTCGATTAGAAGAACCAGAGTTGAACATTGACAAGCGTACGATAGTCAATACAGATGAAGAATGTGCTCGGTTTGACGCAGCAGTAGAGTCGGCAAAAGGTGAGTTACAGCAAATTAAAGATCGTGCCTTTGACGAATTAGGGGAAGATAAGGCAGCTATTTTTGCTGCTCATTTACTTGTATTAAGTGATCCAGAGTTGTTAAATCCCGTGAAAGATAAAGTTGTAGCAGAAAACGTTAATGCAGAATATGCTCTACAAGAAGTAGCAGGCATGTTTATAACGATGTTTCAACAAATGGACAATGATTATATGAAAGAACGTGCTGCAGATATTAGAGATGTCACAAAACGTGTACAAGCTCACTTGTCTGGTGTATCGTTAGCTAACCCTAGTATGATTTCAGAAGAAGTCGTAATCATTGCAGAAGATTTAACACCATCCGATACCGCGCAATTAAATAGAAATTATGTGAAAGGATTTACGACTGATATAGGTGGTAGAACTTCACATTCAGCTATTATGGCTCGTTCTATGGAAATTCCTGCGGTTGTCGGAACAAAAACGATTACAAGTGATGTGAAAAATGGTGATATAATTATTGTTGATGGACTTGAGGGTCAAGTTATTGTTAATCCATCTCCAGAGCTTATTGCACAATTTGAGCAAAAGAAAGCTTCATTTGAAGAGCAAAAAGCAGAGTGGGCAAAGCTTGTTAATGAAAAGACTGTTACTGATGATCATCATCATGTAGAGTTAGCAGCAAATATTGGGACGCCAAATGATATTGTCGGCGTTAAGAAAAATGGTGGCGAAGCAGTCGGCTTATATCGTACTGAATTTTTATATATGGGTCGTGACAATTTTCCTTCAGAAGATGAACAGTTTGAAGCGTATAAAGCAGTACTTGAAAATATGGAAGGAAAACCTGTCGTCGTCCGTACGCTAGATATCGGGGGTGATAAAGAGCTTCCTTATCTAGATTTGCCGAAGGAAATGAATCCATTTCTGGGCTACCGTGCTATCAGGCTTTGTTTAGAGGAACAGGATATTTTCCGTACACAGTTGCGTGCTCTGCTACGAGCTAGCACTTTCGGTAATTTAAAAATCATGTTCCCAATGATTGCGACATTAGAAGAGTTTAGGCAGGCGAAAGCAGTATTAATAGAAGAAAAAGAAAAATTAGTTGCTGATGGTGTCAGTGTATCTGAAAGTATTGAATTAGGAATGATGGTTGAAATCCCTTCTACAGCAGTTCTTGCTGATCAGTTTGCGAAGGAAGTAGACTTTTTCAGCATAGGCACGAATGATCTTATTCAATACACTATGGCGGCTGACAGAATGAACGAACAGGTTTCATATTTATATCAGCCTTATAATCCAGCAATTTTACGCTTAGTTAATATGGTTATTGAAGCTGCTCATCAAGAAGGAAAGTGGGTTGGTATGTGTGGTGAAATGGCTGGTGATCCTATCGCTATTCCAATTTTACTCGCATTAGGCTTAGATGAATTTAGTATGAGTGCGACATCAATATTACCTGCAAGATCACAGCTGAAACGTTTATCAAAAGCAACAGCTGAAAGCTATAAAGAGAAATTACTTTCAATGAGCACGACCGATGAAGTTGTTCAGTTTGTGAAAGAAACATTTCATGTAGAATAATTGTATATTAGAGGAATAAATTTAAGAAACTGATTTGAAGTTGAATTAGAAATCAGTTTCTTTTTGTTGGTTTATTAAAATTTCAGAAAAATCTGAAAAAGACTTGACGGAAAGTGATATTTTCTCCATAATGATTATACGCATATTATAGGTAGAAGCACATTTGGTTACATGCTAAAATGCTCTTTCTGTATACTTTGTTGTAACAATTCCTAAACTAGATGATATGTCGATTCATACAAAAGTCAACGTCTTATAAAAGAAAGGATGCCACGAAATCTAGGTTTATACGTGCTTATACGTAATGGTGAAAAACAACACTTGCGAAAACAGTCTTACTAATAATGGACGATGAGTATGAGAGCTGGATAGTTGTAACTGTAGAAAAAATGACTCGAACGCTGTAATTATATGATAGAACGAAAATGCTAAAACAACCTTTATAAATCTTGTTGCTATTGCAATTACATTAGAATAGCAAGATTAGATTCACTAAGGTAAGATGACACAAACGCCTGGTGTATAAGAGCATGCTTGTTTGTGCGCTAAACAACTGATCGTGAGAAAACAGTCTGAAAAAAGGAGAGTGGTTATTTGTCTGTCAGAAAAAAGGTGAAATTTAAAAATAACCTACAGGATGTACTGAAATTATTTTTGCTTTTACTTTTCACAGCGATATATTTGCTAACACATTCAATTCAAATGACAGCATTAATCACACTACCAATCTTTTTATTAATTATAGGAATTTTATATTATAAGAAAACTGATAATGACAACAAAAACGAGCAAACTATGCGATAACCCAACTTGGACGTTTACAAATGCTTTCATTATAATCACTTAACAATGGGTTAACCATCTTTTGAATACTTATTAGGAGTGTATATTGAGTGTACATGAAATTATCAAAAGAGTCTCAGGATGACATAATAACTAATATCCAAAGATACTTCTATGATGAGCATAGTGAGGAAATTGGTGAATTAGCAGCGAGGAATTTGTTAGATTTCGCCATGAAAGAACTTGGTCCACATTTTTATAATGCTGGTGTAAAAGATAGTATACGTATTATGACCCAAGGAATTTCTAACATAGAAGATGATATGTATTCTCTACTCAGAAAAGAAATGAACGGCTAAACTATTAAATAATAATTGACAACAAATTCGTTTTACACATAAAATAGTTATTAGATAGTAGATACTTTAGTTATGTATTAATGAAAGAGAGAATATGTATGTCGATTAAATTGGAAAATCGTATTGGAAAGATTGCCATTCAGCTTGTTCTAAGTGTAGATGAAAGTGACGTTTCACAACAGCAGTATCCCTCCACTTGGAGTACATGTGTAGGTAAAGTAGGCTCAATGGAATCCAATAAAGTCGTAGCTGCAATTGAAACTGCAGCAAGGAAAAATGGCATGATTGATGGTGGATTATACCGAGAATCACATGCGTTGTACCATGCAATTATTGAGGCGCTTCATGGAGTTACGAGGGGGCAAGTTCAATTAGGCTCTGTTCTACGTACTGTTGGTCTTAGGTTTTCAATCGTTAGGGGTAAACCGTATCAAAATGATGCTGAAGGAGAATGGCTTGCCGTTGCTTTGTACGGTACCATTGGTGCCCCAGTAAAAGGGAACGAACATGAAGCAATTGGTTTAGGAATTAATCACATATAATCACACTATAACCAAAGGTTCATGCTTTATTGTTGAATAAAAAAATCATATATGCCCATAGTTTTATAGACATTAGGGGGCTGTATCTAGGTATAACATTTTGTTAACTAGATATAGCCCCTTTTGTGATTTGCGCTTTAATTAACTAAAGAGATTTGGAGTGGATTAGAATGAGTGTGTTCGTAAATGAGGTCGAAGAAAAACAAAGAAAGATGGTGGACGGACTGATTACATTAACTGGACAGACACTGTCAATTACTGATATGAGACAAATATTAAATGACAATATAAAAGTTACAGCTTGTTCAACTAGTATGGAAAAAGTTAAAAAGAGCAGAGAAGCTGTAGAAAGAATTGTATCCGAAAAGAAAGTAATCTATGGAATCACAACTGGTTTTGGTAAATTTAGTGATGTTTTAATAGATGCTAAAGATGTAGAGGAGCTACAATTGAATTTAATCCTTTCTCATGCTTGTGGAGTAGGTGAGCCATTTCCAGAGGTTGTGTCACGAGCAATGCTTGTGTTGAGAGCGAATGCCCTATTGAAAGGAGTATCTGGTGTTCGACCAATAGTAATTGAAACATTATTAAAGTTAGTTAACAACCAAATTCATCCTGTCATTCCTCAGCAAGGATCACTAGGTGCAAGTGGAGATCTGGCTCCACTATCACATTTAGTATTACCACTACTTGGTGAAGGGAATGTGTATTATCAAGGCAAAATACATCCTGCAAAAGAAGTGTTAGCCGAAGTCGGCATTTCACCGATTGTACTACAAGCAAAAGAAGGTTTGGCATTAATTAACGGAACGCAAGCTATGACAGCTATGGGTGTTGTAGCATACATTGAGGCAGAGAAATTAGCAATTCAAGCTGACTGGATTGCATCCTTAACAGTTGAAGGTTTGCGAGGAATAATCGATGCATTTGATAACGACATTCACGAAGCTAGAGGGTATCAAGAGCAAATTCATGTAGCTGAAAGGATAAGAAAGATTTTAGATCAAAGTAAGCTTACGACCCATCAAGGTGAAATACGAGTACAAGATGCTTACTCAATACGCTGTATACCTCAAGTGCATGGAGCGACATGGCAAACATTATCTTATGTAAAAGAAAAGCTTGAAATAGAAATTAATTCAGCAACAGATAATCCACTAATTTTTGATGATGGTAACAAAGTTATTTCTGGCGGGAACTTTCATGGCCAACCGATTGCTTTTGCAATGGATTTCCTTGGCATTGCCATGGCAGAACTTGCGAATATTTCTGAACGCCGTATTGAAAGGTTAGTAAACCCTCAATTAAATGACTTACCTCCTTTTCTCAGTCCAGAGCCAGGACTTCAGTCAGGAGCTATGATCATGCAATACAGTGCTGCGTCCCTAGTATCGGAAAATAAAACACTCGCACACCCGGCAAGTGTTGATTCGATACCATCATCTGCAAATCAAGAAGACCATGTAAGTATGGGAACGATCGGCTCAAGACACGCTTATCAAATTATTAACAATGTACGTCGAGTATTGGCTATTGAGTTAATATGTGGTATGCAGGCGGTAGAATACCGTGGAGAAGAACAAATGGCTCCGCTAACTCGCAAACTATTCGAAAATGGGAGAAACGTTGTTCCATCAATTAAGAAAGATAGAGTGTTTGCTACAGATATAGAAGCGTTAGCTTTGTGGATGAAGGAAGAACAAGTGACTCATAATGTCTAAGTATGATTGAACCCCACATACAAAGTGTGGGGTTTTTTTGAAACGATGATTTGTTCAAGAGCTTTAGCGCTCCACCTGTACAGGCTTTTACTTATCAGATGGGAGAGACTCCCATTCGGAAGATATAGGCGTTTTCGAAAAGAAACTATAAGAAATTTCTATTTATGATTGGCTTTTTTCTCCTTAATTGTTGTTGTTCGTACTTAGATTTAAACATATACACAACTAGTGTTTGTGGCATCTTCACTTTTCTAAAACGATGACCAACAAATAAAACGATATGTTTCGGTTCAAATTTGGTAACAATGGCAACAAAGTTTACGAAAAGATCGTTATAATTTTAACTTAGTGACAGTCAACTGATTGAATTAAATGATAAGATAATGAACATAAACATAATAATATGTGGAAATAGTGAAGGGGATGTTATGCATGTTAAGTAAAGAAAATACAGAGATTGGTTTTATCGGAACGGGTGTAATGGGTAACAGTATGGCAGGTCATTTAGTTGATGCGGGTTACAAGGTAGCGCTTTATACGCGTACGAAGGCAAAAGCGCAAGACCTATTGGAAAAAGGGGCTATGTGGAGAGATAGCGTTGAAGAGCTTGCACAAAAAGCAAATGTGATCTTTACAATGGTAGGATATCCACATGATGTAGAGGAAGTTTATCTTGGAGAGAACGGTATATTAAGTCATGTAAAACCAGGTACATATGTCATTGATATGACGACATCGACTCCTACTCTTGCTAAAAAAATTTATGAAGAAGGGAAGAAAAAAAATATATTCTCTTTAGATGCACCAGTGTCTGGTGGTGATATTGGGGCACAAAAGGCACAGCTAACGATTATGGTAGGTGGTGATGAGCAAGTGTTTACTACTTGTAAACCTATTTTAGAAATAATGGGCAAGAACATTATTTTGCAAGGGGAAGCAGGGGCAGGACAGCATACTAAGATGTGTAACCAAATTGCGATTGCTACAAATATGATCGGTGTTTGTGAAGCTGTTGTTTACGCAGAAAAAGCTGGCTTAAATCCTTCAAAAGTGTTAGAGAGTATAGCGTTGGGAGCTGCAGGAAGCTGGTCATTAAGTAATTTAGCACCAAGAATCATAGATGATAATTTTGAGCCAGGGTTTTATGTGAAACATTTTATTAAAGATATGGGAATTGCGCTAAATGAGGCGGAAGCAATGGGAATGCAAACACCAGGGTTAAGCCTAGCTAAATCAATGTATGACGAATTAGCAAAAAAAGGTGAAGGAGAAAGTGGAACACAAGCATTGTATAAGTTATATTAAAGCTTTATAATTTGTTGTTAATTGATTTTCATAAGCCTACAGTTTAGCTGTATAAATAATTTCATTCCTAAACGAATAACCATACCATGACTTGATAATAATAGGTGGGTAAATCAACTATTATAAAGGAGGTATTAGGAGTGGCAAAAAGAACGAACAAAAATGATGCAGAACAAAAAAACAAACAAGGATTTGACAGTAGTACGATTGATACTGAATTTAGCCATGAATTTGGAAGTGCTAATGCAAATCGTGCACAAAAAGAAAAAACAAAACGAGAGAATGCCTCAAAAAATAACGGATTATATGAAGGATAATGGCTGTCTCTATTGAAAAAATATGTAGCTTATCAGCAAAGACCACAATTGTGGTCTTTTTTACTTTTTTATGATTATAATTCCAAAAATGGTATTTACATAGAAATGAAATAATAATATTATGATCAATAAGCTAAATAAAAGAAGTCTTACAATGATAAACATCATTCAAACAACTATAAATTTCGTAACAAATGGTAGCAAACCTTTATTGGAGAATAAATTGTAAAAAACGACATATACATTCTTTGCCGTAGAGCGAATCTCTATGGTTTTTTTATGCATATGAATACAACAATACTTGATGGAGGGGTTGTTAGAAAATGTATATTAGAAATTCTGCAAAAGCAATTATTTTTAACGGGGAGAAGATCTTATTAACTATAAATGAAGGTGATGATGGGTTATATTATCTATTTCCTGGAGGTGGTCAAGAGCATGGTGAAACGATTAGCAACGCTTTAATTAGAGAATGCATTGAAGAAGTGGGTCAAGAAGTACGAATTGAAGAACTACTTCATATTCGAGAATATATTGGCAAAAACCATGAGCATGCTGCTTATGATTTTAATGTTCATCAAATCGAATATTATTTTATTTGTAGTCTAGTAAATAAAGTGAGTTCAAATAAAGTCCCTACAAATCCTGATAGTTACCAAGTAGGGATAGAATGGGTGGATATAAAAAATTTAGAACAATACAGGATATATCCGAGAGAGTTAACAACATATATTGGTAAATATATTCGAAAAGAAAATGCACCAGTATATTTGGGTGATATTAACTAGTTAAGTTTTGATCTGTTGAATTTGACTTCTATTGTAGTGTTGCCTGAATGTTAGTTTATTTGATAATATGCAAATTTTTTTAAGTAGCATAGGAGAATGAGAGACAGATATTCTTAAATGCATGAAGAATGAGTGGATAGGTATTGTGATTGTTAAATATCAATAAAAAAGTTTAGTCATAGAGTCTTTGACTTTTGCTAGTTTTAACACTAAGAAATCAACTAGATCATATGCAATTTGCTACTAAGAATGAGATCAAAGTAAAAGGTAGTCTAGTTTTTATTTGGTAATAATGGCATGACAAAGTGGCTTATCGTTAGAGTGTTAACTTTTATGAAGTAGAAGTGTATAAAAAAATCAACGGTGTATACTTTTTTATACACGCTTAAAAAATCCTCTGCTAATACAAAGACATTATATAAATGTTTAATAATTGGCATGAAATTTGCAAATCTTTCTCTAAGTATAATTTAAAAAAATACCGCTATGTTTTCTTAGAAAGGGGAATGTTATATGGCAAATTTTGAAGGTGTGTACGTTGCAGTTGTTACTCCATTTACTGAAACTTATGAAGTTGATTATAAGCGCTTATATGAGTTATGTAATTGGTTAATTTCTCAAGGGGTAGACGGTTTAGTTCCTTCTGGTTCATTAGGAGAATATGCTACGTTAACAGTTGAAGAACGTGCAAAAGTGATTGAAACGGTCATTGCTGCTGCAAATTTTCGTGTTCCTGTAGTAGTTGGTACTGGAGCACCTTCTACAGAGCAAGCAGTAAAATGGGCTCAGTTCGCAAAAGACAAAGGTGGAGCAGGCATTATGGCTTTACCACCTATCAATTATAAACCTCTACAAAACGAAGTCATCGCTCATTATGAAGCGTTAAATGAAGTAGGTATTCCGATTATTGCATACAATAACCCTCACGACTACCCTACTGATTTAACTCCTGAATTATTAAAAACTCTTTCAAAGCTGAAAAACGTTAAAGCTGTAAAAGAGTTCAGTGGAGATATTCGAAGAGTACATGACATTTTGGATAAAACAGACTTGGAAGTATTAATCGGGGTAGATGACTTAGCGTTGGAAGGTCCTTTAGCTGGCGCAACTGGTTGGATTGCAGGGGTTCCAAATGCTTTACCTAAACAAAGTGTAGAGTTGTTTCGTCTAGGTAGAGAAGGTCGGGCGACTGAGGCAATAGAGTTATATAGAAGTTTACTCCCTTTATTTCATTATGATGCGAGCCCTCAGCTCGTTCAATATATAAAATACATGATGGAATTAGCTGGACAGCCAGTTGGTACAACAAGACCTCCACGCTTACCTTTAAGTAGCGAAGAATATGAAGATGTTAAAAAAGCCTTTCAACGGGCAGCTTCTACTGTGAAGCAATAACGATTATAAGATCTTTTTGTAAACATTTATTACTACATTTGAGTAACTGACATATAGATTTTTTATAGTCTTTAGCGAAGAAGAGATGGCATGAGTTTTTGTTAATATGATTACAAAAAATCCATTTGTTATTAAAAGGTATACTAAGACAATTATTAATCAATGACTTTTTTAATAAAGATCCGGGTTGCTATCGTTATCAAATTAGAATTATAAAAAGTAGTTTTAAAGTGTTAGTCATCGTTGTACAGGAGAAAAAGATGCCACGAACGCTAGTTGTGTAGGTGTATACTTCTTAATACGAAAAACAACAATTAATGAGAAAACAGCCTTAATAAATAACCAAAATGAAAATAGTAGGAGGGATATTTGTGGAAACAAAAAACTGGATAGGTGGGGAAGTCGTTTCGGTAGTAGAAAATAGAAAAGTTGTGTATAATCCGTCTAATTTAACGGAAGAAGTTGGAGTTGTGCATTGCTCTAATGAAAATCATGTATTACAAGCAGAGACGGCGGCAAAGCAAGGCTTCAAGGTTTGGTCATCTCTACCTAGTGCTGTGCGAGGCTCGTATTTATCCCAAATGGCAGATGCCTTGCAAAAGAACATTGAAGAGCTTGCAACTTTATCTAGCCGAGAGATGGGGAAGCCAATTGCTGAGATGAAGGGTGAAGTGTTGCGTGCAGTAAATCTATTAAAATACTATGCAGCTGAAGGAGTGCGTTCAAACGGTAATGTTATACCTGCGTCCGATAGTGATGTACTTCAATATACGAAGCGTGTTCCTTTAGGAGTAGTTGGAATAATTACACCATGGAATTTCCCTGTAGCTATTCCTATTTGGAAAATAGCACCAGCACTCATTTGTGGGAATACAGTAATTTGGAAACCTGCAGAAATCGCTTCATTAACAGCAACAAAAATGATGGAGATTTTTAGTACAGTCCAATTACCTGAAGGAGTATTAAACTTAGTAATCGGTAAGGGGAGTATCGTTGGGAAGACACTACTTGAACAAGTAGACATAGATGCGGTTAGTTTCACAGGATCATCGAATACAGGGATACAAGTTGCTAGTATATGTGCAAAGCGAAATATTAAATATCAAACAGAAATGGGTGGCAAGAACGCAGCAGTTGTTCTAAATGATGCCAATATAGAAAAAACAGTTCCTATCATACTAAGTGGTGCTTATCGTTCTGCAGGGCAAAAGTGTACTGCAACGAGTAGAATAATTGTAGAAAGTAATGTTTACGAAAACTTTGTTGGGCAAATGGAGCGAGCTGTTTCTGAACTTGTCACTGGAAATGCCTTAAATGCCAGTTCATACTTAGGACCAGTAGCATCAAAAGAACAGTTTGATAGTGTTTCAGCATATATTAATCAAGCCCGTACCGAGGCAGAGATTATTGGAGAGGGTATGAGTTCAATAGAATCAGAAGGGTTCTATATTAGCCCTATGCTAGCGACAGGAGTTGACTCTAAACATACACTTGTTCAAGAAGAGGTCTTTGGTCCGCTTGCGGTTGTGTTAAAAGCACAAGACTTTGAAGATGCGATGCATTTATGTAATGAGACAGTATACGGGTTAAGTGCTTCAGTATTTACGAATAATCTATCGAAAGCTCATCGATTTCTTGATGAAAGTGATGCCGGCATGGTTCGGGTTAATCAAGAAACTGCTGGTGTTGAATATCAAGCGCCATTTGGTGGTATGAAGCAATCAAGCTCTCATTCACGTGAACAAGGGCAGGCTGCATTAGATTTCTATACATCAATTAAAACTTGTGCAATTAAATACTCTTTTTAAACTTTGGTGAATATTTTGCAGTTCCTTCTATCTTTGCAAAGGGTTCGGCTTAAATTGATTTACTAAATTTATAGTGCAAGGGAAAAGACAAATAACAAGGGCAGGGTATCTTACTCTGCTTTTTTATATTTATTTTAATAATATGAAAAAATAATCGATTCTTTATGTCGTTTTATGAACGAGCTATCCGTTTTAGATATTACTGAACTATGAATATTTTAGTAATATAGATAATATATTAGCTTCAATTAATACTTAACGGACATTATTGATTAAGGAGGAGATTTATGAAAGCAATGATATATACAAGGTACGGGTCACCGGATGTTCTTCGTCTGAAAGAACTTGATAAGCCAGCTATCGAGGATAATGAAGTGCTGATCAAAGTTCATGCAAGAACTGTATCATCGGGAGATGCAAGGATGCGACAAGGAAGTAGAAAGTCATTACCCATGTGGCCAATTTCTAAAATAGCGATAGGTTTTACAAAGCCAAAAAAAAATATACTAGGTATGGATCTTGCTGGGGAAATTGTCTCGATAGGTAGTAAAGTAACACGGTTTAATATCGGTGACCAAGTGTATGGATTTAGCGGGAAAGGCACTTATGTTGAATATATAAGCATAGCCGAAGACGGAGCTATTGGAATTATGCCAAGTAATATGAGCTACGAAGAAGCGGCAGCAGTTCCCTTTGGGGCAGTATCTGCATTGTATTTCCTACGTAAAGGCAATATAAAGAGTGGACAAAAAGTCCTTATTTATGGAGCTTCAGGGAGTGTAGGTACATTTGCAGTACAGCTTGGTAAAGTCTTTGGGGCAGAAGTAACAGGAGTTTGTAGTACAGGTAATGTAGAAATGGTGAGATCTTTAGGAGCAGATAAAGTCATTGATTACACTACTGAGGATTTCACACATCAAAGTGATAAGTATGACATTATATTTGACACTGTTGGCAAAACCAAGTTTTCACACTGTAAAAGGTCTTTAAAACAAAATGGATTTTATGTATTAGCTGTTATTCATTATCCACAAATTTTTCAAATGATACGTACTTCAATAGTAGGTGACAAAAAAGTTGTAAGCGGGATAGCTCCAGGCAATACTGAAGATTTAGTCTTTCTTAAAAAGCTTATTGAGGAGGAAAAGCTAGTATCAGTTATTGATAGATGCTATCCATTGGAACAAATTACTGAAGCTCATGAATATGTTGATAAAGGACGTAAGAAGGGTAATGTGGTCATCACTTAATTGGAATGTTTATTGTGAATTATGATTGGTATAATAGGATGGGTGGAAAGGTTCTTATCATTAAGCTCTTTTCGTATACTTTGACCAAATTAGTACCATAAAAAGTCGCTTTATATGTTAGTCATCATTATATAGATAAAAAATGCTTTGAACGCTATTTGATTACGTGTTTATTTTTTTACTAAGAGAAACAACAATCAATGTGAACACAGTTTTAAAGGAAGACTAGAGAGAAAATAAGAATCCCACAGCTAAAGGTGGGATTCTTTATTATGGAGAGTCTCCATATGATTTCACTAATGTTCAAGTTTGATGATCATTAGTACATTTGTTTATATTTTTGAGGGTATTGACATTTGTAGTCATTCCATAATTTATTTAACTGTTTTCTTCCTTTCTTTATACCAGGGTGAAATTGGATGATTGAATTATGTCTAACTTGTTCTATGTTTACAATTGATTCATTGACCTTTTCTTCGATTGCCTCATTATTTTTCATTAAGTTTGATACAATTGACAGTCCAGCGGTATTCCCTTGAGCAATTGCAACCTTAGAGCTTTCAATACCTGTGATGTTTCCTGCTACGTAGAGTCCTTCCAATGGTGTTTCCATTCTTTCGTTGTGTAAAGGAATATGGCCGCCCAATTCGGAAATATAGTAGAAGGGACAGCCAGCAACAGCTGCTAATTCTGCTAATGGGTATAGTCCACCAGAGATGCAAACAAAATCGACAAGTAATTCCCTTTCTGTCCCCTTTATAGGTTCACCACTAGAAGTAATATTAACAAGCTTAACACCTTCAACTTTAGTCTCCCCAAATATTTCTACAGCGGCAGTACGTAGATGCAGAGGTATGCCCCAAACTGATATGCCACTTTTAGGGTAAAAGTCAACTGCTATTCTTTGCAAAGTTTGATTTTTAATTAATTTACTCCCGAATCTAAGAAATACTGATGGAGCAAGGTGAGAATACTTAAGTAACGCATCCATAATTTTATGTGGATGCCCAGTTTCTTTCGTGATTTGACTGAACTTTGGAGGAACAATACTAGCCAATTCAATACCAGCAAGCTGTAATTCACGAGCTATTGCAAATGATAAAACATTTAATCCAATGACAATTCCTCTTTGACCAACTTTTACCCTGTGAACATTTGTCATCACCTGTGCGGCACCAATTGACATGACTCCGGGAAGTGTCCACCCTTGAATTGGTGTTGAATATTCAGCGGCACCTGTTGCTAATAAGACGGTTGGTGAAATAATTTGTTCTTTATTCGTATGAATAACCCAGCCATCTGTAGTTTTTTCAAGGTGGTGGACAGATACTCCACAATCGATTGTAACGCCGTTAGCTGTGGCTTGCTCCAATAAATTGTTCGCTTGTTCTATACCATTCCACCAAGTTCCATTTGGTTCTTCATGAAGTTGACCGAGAAGTCGTCCACCTGGTTTCACAAACTCATCAATTACCTTTACGTGTAAGTCATATGTAGCACATGTTATGGCTGCCTTTAATCCAGCTGGTCCTGCTCCAATAATAACGACATCAATCATTTAGACTCCACCTCCTTTAAAGGACTCGGTAGAGTTTTACTTGTTTCTAATTTCATTCCTTCTTCAACGACAGTTATGCAGGATCTAACTCCATTCGTGCCATTGACCGATAAACGGCATTCGTAACAATGTCCGATGTTACAGTATATGCCCCTCGGTGTTGCAGTCTCTTCATGATACCGTAGTGTACGTATATTATTTGCTAATAGAGCGGCAGCAATCGTATCTCCTTCATAAGCTTCGACAAGCTGTCCATCAAACATAAAAGTAATTCGTTTTTTGTCTTGTAATATGCCAAGGATTGGGTGATTCACGATACGGTTTTTTTCGGTCATTTATTTTCACCTAACAGCCCAAAAGATACTGGTCGAATAGGTGGCTGATATTTTAAGGGCTGTAGCCTCTCTGTTTCAAATTCAGAAAAATCTTGTATGAGCGATTCAAGCAGTACTCTACACGTACGACCTCCACAACAGCCCATTCCAGCACGTGTTCTTAGTTTAATTTCTCGAGAGGAACACATATATTGTTGAATAGCATTGAACACTTCCTCGTAGGTTACTTCTTCGCATCGACAGATGATCGTTTGTGCTTCGGTCATAATAGGTCACTCCTTTTTTGTGGTTCAAAAACGTTTAGAATTAACTTATTACTAACAGATGCAAGTTTTATGCCGAAGGATGGTTTATAAATGTATATTTAGTTTTTTCATTCTATTGTATAGTGTTGCTCGTGTAATTCCTAATCGCTTGGCGCATGCAAGCTTATTTCCGTTATGCAGTTTTAAAGCATGTAAGATAACCTTTTTCTCATGTGCATGTAATTCGTCACTTAATGTCCCGATCTCATGTGAAAAGATTTCAGCTGATGAAAGAGCATATGATGTCGATTCGCTTGTTTTGATAGGGTCAATTGTAAAAGGTAAATCTTCATAATTTATATTTCCTTCAGTGCTAAAAACAACCAATCTTTCCACCACATTGCGTAGCTCTCGAATATTTCCAGGCCAATCATATTGTAGTAATTGTTCCATTACAGTCTGCGATATACCATGAATTGGCCGGTTGTATCTAATGGAAAATTCATATAAAAAGTAATGCGTAAGCTCTACAATATCCTCTTGTCTTTTTCGTAATGGTGGAACATTTATACTTACAACATTTAGTCTGTAAAATAAATCTTGACGAAAATCTCCTTGCTTTACTAATGACTCAAGGTCACGATTCGTTGCAGCGATAATGTTTATATCAGCATTAATCTGTTTTGTTCCTCCAATTGGGTAGAATTTTCTTTCTTGAAGAACCCTGAGTAGTTTAACTTGCATGTCTAGCGGCATTTCACCGATTTCATCGAGAAAAAGTGTACCACCAATCGCAAGCTCAATTTTACCTTTCTTACCTTTTTGGTCCGCTCCTGAAAATGCTCCTTTCGCATATCCAAATAATTCACTTTCAAACAATGATGAAGGAATGGCTCCACAGTTTATGGGAATAAAAGGTGCATCATGAGATTCACGTGTATCATGAATGGCCTTGGCGAATAACTCTTTCCCGACTCCACTTTCACCAAGAATTAAAACAGTTGTATTTGTGGTGCATATTCTTTTTGACAATTGAATGGTTTTCTTTATAGCTGAGCTATTACCCTTTATCGTATCAAATGGATCTTTTAATCGATTTAACTTTGCTACTTCTTGTTCAAGGTGTTGGACTTTTGTAGACATATTAAATAATTCTTGATTTAGGCGAACCTGACTCGTTATGTCCATTTCGGTTACTACTGCTCCAACGATATCATTTTCTAGGTGAATGGGATTTGAGTTAATTAAGACGAATAGGTCTGAGCGAGGTTTATGTTGATGGCGGTATAAAGAGCGGCCTTCCTTTAATGTTTTCATAATTTCTAGTTTATCAATGTCAAAAAAATCGGTGATAGGATTTCCTAAAATTTGATCTTTGCTTAAGGAAAAAATTTTTTCAGCTCCTTCAGTCCAAACATGCACGATGCCTTGATGATCGATAACTGTTACTGAGGCATCGATTGTATTGATGACAGCCTCGAAGTAGGCGTTTAATGATTGGTAGGAATAATACATCTTATCTATAAACTGCTTAATACTAACATAACCTATGACTTCTTTCGTATTTTGTACAAGTACGATACTGCTGCTTGTTAATTCAGTAATTAAATGAGTAACAGAACTATTTGAAGGAATTAAACTGACTTCTTCAAGTTGTGTAGTGGATTTGTCTAAAGGTGCAAAAAAGTAATGATCCTGATCTTTGACAAAGAGCATTGGATAATTGTCTATGTTAGTTAAATCGTTAGAAGCATGCTGTTCATTAAATTCTTCTTTTGAATATAATAAAAACTCAGTATTAATAAAATCAATGGCATTCGTATATGTTATTGACATTAGTACCCTCCCTAATTTATGTATGTCTTTTTTTACACATTAAAAAATATTATACACTCATTTTATTTCATTGTTAGAACATTTACAATATTTAAATTATAAAATAACGATTTTATATTAGATATCATTATTTGCTTACTCATTTTTTGTATGATTTTATATTTTTACTACATTGGTATACTTCTTGCAATATGTAACTAAAGCTATAGTAGTTAGGAAGGAGTCTATCATGTGTACGACAAAACATTGTGAAGTCTTAGTTATTGGTGGAGGTGTAATAGGAAGCGCAGTTGCATATTACGTTTCCAAATCAGGATACAATGTAACTGTCATTGAAAAAGGGGAACTAGCTAGTGGAACTTCATCAAGGTGTGATGGGAACATCTTAGCAATTGATAAAGACCCCGGCTTTGATAGTCAAATGTCCCTTGAGAGTCAAAGACTCGTTGATCAATTAAGTAAAGAATTAGAGCACACTTTTGAATATAGAGCACCAGGAAGTATTTTAGTTTGTGAAAATGAACAGGAGATGGTGGCAGCAGAAGAATGGGTTAGAAAGCAGAAGGCAGCTGGACTTCCGTTTCGTATGCTTGATCGATTTGATATAAAGCAAGAATCTCCGTATTTTGCTGATGACCTACTCGGAGGAGTGGAATGTCAAACAGATTCAACAGTCAACCCATATTTAATGACATTTTCATTATTTGAAGGGGCAAGGAAGTATGGAGCTAAGGTTGTTACTCATACTGAAGTAAAACAAGTGAAGAAAACAAAGAATAATCAATTTATAGTAGAAACATCAAACGGGACTTTTACATCAACATATGTCGTGAACGCTGCAGGGGTATGGGCTCCTAGAATAGGTGAAATGTTGGGCATCACTATTCCAATTAAACCAAGAAAAGGACATATTATCGTTGCAGCAAGGCAACAGCCAATTGGTCTTCGTAAAGTAATGGAATTTGGCTATTTAATCTCTAAATTCGGTGGGAAAAGAATGGTTGATGAGACAACAGAGAAGTATGGAGTTGCCCTCGTTTTTGAGCCAACAGCTAGTCAAAATTTTCTTATAGGGAGCAGCAGACAATTTGTCGGATTTAATACGACTGTAGATATGGAAGTGATAAAGTGTATGGCTAAGAGGGCGATTCGTTTTTATCCTAAGCTAGCTGACTTTTCACTCATTCGAACATATGCAGGATTACGTCCGTATACAGAGGATCATTTACCGATCATTTCACAAGTTGAAGAGATACCAAACTTCTTTATAGCAGCCGGGCATGAAGGAGATGGTATTAGCTTGGCAGCGATCACTGGAAAATTAATTGATGATCTTATACAAGAAAAGTCAGAATCGGCGGTTCCATTAAAACCACTAAGATACGATCGTTTTAAAGAGAGGGTGACACAATAATGAAAGCAAGGCAGGTGTTTTCAACAATTGACACACATACAGGAGGGAATCCAACAAGAACTGTAATTAATGGTCTCCCAAAGTTAGAGGGCAAAACGATGTCTGACAAAATGCTATATATGAAAAGTAATTATGATTATATCCGGCAGTTTTTAATGTACGAACCGAGAGGACATGATGTGATGTCAGGTGCCTTAATCACAGAGCCTTGTCACCCTGAAGCAGATATTGGCGTGATTTACATTGAAACAGGCGGCTATTTACCAATGTGTGGTCACGATACAATTGGAGTTTGCACAGCACTAGTTGAAGCAGGGATGATTAATATCCAGGAGCCGATTACAACACTTACATTAGATACACCTGCAGGGCTGGTCAAGGTTAATATAACAATCTCTAATGGTAAAGCAATAGAGGTAGCCTTTTGTAATATCCCTTCTTTCTTATTGAAAAGCATTAACGTAAACCTCGATGGCTATGGAGATGTTCACTGTGACATTGCATACGGAGGGAATTTTTATGCAATAACAGACGCGAGAAAATTGGGGCTAGAACTCAACCCTGCAAATGCATCAAATATAGTAGAAATAGCTGTAAAGCTTCGTGATAAAATAAATGAAAGCACTGAAATTGCTCATCCTGAACATCCATTTATTAATGGCTTAACTCATGTAGAATTTTTTACGTACCCAAGTAACCAAAATGCACACGTGAAAAATACAGTAGTCGTCCCACCTGGTGGTATTGACCGTTCTCCATGTGGTACAGGGACGTCTGCAAAACTTGCGACATTATATGCAAAAAATGAGATAGCATTAAATGAGCTATTTATTCATGAGAGTATCGTTGGAACGACGTTTAAAGGAAGAGTAATACAAACGACTTCAGTAGAAAATGTTGAAGCAGTAATCACCGAAATATCTGGCTCTGCTTGGGTAATGGGCATGCACCATTTCTTTTACAATCCAAAAGATAAGCTGAAGGACGGATTTCTACTCATTCCACCAATGGAGGGACATGAGTAATATAGGTATCTAGCATGCTACTTTAGCATAATTTGTTGCGATTTTTTTATAATAATAGACTGTAAGACGAAGCTTAATAGAAACACCAATCATTAAAAGTAACAAAATGCCATTAACGCTAAATATAACATGCTTATATGTTAGAACAAAACGCAACAAGCAATACGAATAAGCCATTAATATGATCAACAAGAGGTGGAGTAATGGAATTTAACAAATTGATTACAACTGTTGATGTGCACGCGGCAGGTGAACCACTAAGAATCATCACTGGTGGAGTTCCTCCAATAAGGGGGAAAACGATGGAAGAAAAAAAAGATTACTTGGCAAATCACTATGAAATTATAAGTCATATTCTTATGAAAGAACCACGAGGACATGCAGGTATGAAGGGGTGTATGATTACTGAACCTGTTCATGAAGATGCTCATTTTGGAATGATATTTTTCAGCAATGAAGGGTATTCATCTATGTATGGTCAAGGGATTATTGAAGTTGTAACCGCTGCTATCGAGACAGGTTTAATAGACATGAATAGCATATCAAAAGATATAATTATCGACAGTGTAGCTGGCAAGGTCATAGCCTATGCACAATGGGATCGAACAACAGTAGAATCAGTAAACTTTCAGTACAGTCCATCATATTTTGATATGATGAACATACAATTAAATGTTCCACATCGTATGTTGAATGTTGATATTGCATACGGTGGTGGATACTATGCAATTGTAAGGGTTGAAGACATAGGGATAGAGCTTGATGTTACAAATTTAGTAGCATTTCGCAAAATCGTCAAAGAGATTAACAATCAAATCGATATAGATTTACTTAGCCATAGTCATGGAGCTGTAAAAGAAATAAGTGGAGTGATATTATATGACGAAAGTCAGTTATATAGTTCAAAAGTACAGTTATTAGTAATGAACAGTACAGGTCATATTGATCGATCGCCTTCAGTAAGCGGTATTAGTGCTTTAATGGCAGCATTGCACCATTATGGCAAGATACAATATCAAGACAAAATTATTTTTGAAAGTATAATAGGTGGTCAGTTGGTAGGAGAAATGAGTTCTATTACAAAATATGATGGTAATGATGCAATTACAATACAAATAACCGGTTCTGCATTTATAACAGGGCTACACCAATTTCTAGTAGATGAAGATGACCCTTTAAAGAATGGATTTTTATTAAAGTAAAGATTGAATATATCGCTGATTAAAGAATAGACTTTGTCATATGGAGTACACAAGTAACTTATGTACCGTTTCTTAACTATAGCAATCATCCAACAAATCTGTTTTCAGTTTAGTAACGATCATTCTTAACAATCACTACATGTTTTATCTCTGATTTTAAAAGGTTGTTTTCACACGAATCGTTCATTTACGTATGTCAGAAATAGTATCAAATAGAGTTGGTGCCATCTTTTCACCTGTAACATTAGGGCAATCGTGTAACATTAATTCAAGAGCTGCAATCCAACAGTGTTTACAAAAAGTCGATTAATAAGCATAATTCTACTAAAGCGTTTTGCTAGCTTTCTATGCGTACTTGTATAGATGAAAGTCGGATCCTGATTCATTTTGGATTCGATTTTTTTAACTATGCGAATTATTTCAATTATATGGGGATTATGTACAAGCACACATGATTTAGCTGCATATAGTGAAATAAGGAGTCGATAAATGATGAACAAAACACTTATCGTGGATGTATCACACCACCAACTCACTAGTAATATTAATTGGGCAAAGGCTGCTGAAGAAGTAGCGTTAATGATTATTAGAGTGCAATATGGTTCTACTGTTATTGATCGTGAATACGTCAAACATGTGCATAACTGTAAAAAATATGGTATTCCATTTGCTCATTATGCATACGCTAGGTTTGTCAGTGAAAACGACGCAATTGTAGAAGCACGTGATTTCCTTAATAGAATTGATCCAGCTGCCAAGTTTTTAGTGGTCGATGTTGAGGATAAAACAACGCCCACCGTTGCACAGATGAAACCTGCTACTCAAGCATTTATTGACGTGTGTAAAGCAAGTGGTTGGAAAGTAGGATTGTACACGGGTCATCACCTTTATAAACCTTTCGGTATGGATAAAGTGAACGCAGATTTCCTATGGCTTCCTCGATACGGTAGCAACGACGGCACCCAGCAAAAGAAACCAGACTACCCTTGTGAAATTTGGCAATACACTAGCAAGGGAAAAGTATCATGGTACAACGGTAATCTTGACTTAAACACTTTGAATGGGAGCAAGTCGTTAGCATGGTTTATCGGTGAGGATGAAGAGCCTGTTGAAAAAAAAGACTATGAAGGACATTGGGCAGAGAACTCGATCCGCAAAGCGATGAATAAAGGAGTTCTTACAGCTAACAGCGAAGGAAACTTCAGAGTGAACGAACATGTAACGAGAGCACAGCTAGCCACAGTTCTAGATCGATTAAAGCTATTAGAATAACAATCGTTATTTGTAAAATAACTAGCAAGAATCTACTAAACATATGCCTATTGATTTTTGAGATTTAAGTTGATAGAAAGCTAAAAGAAAAAAGGTATATAGCTATACTATGTAGAAATAGAATATGACGAATGAAGCAGAGGTTGTAGAAGGGATGATGAAATGATGCATGAATGTAACGTGAAAGTACGCTTTTCTGAAACAGACGCATTAGGACATGTCAATAACACTAGTTATTTTATTTACTTAGAGGAAGCTAGGGTTGAATATTTTAAGCAATTTGATCCACATTGTGATATTAAAGATTGGAAATATGTTGTAGTTTCAATAAAATGTGATTTTATTAATCAAGCTTTTTTTGACCAGCAATTAAGAATTTTGTCAAGAGTATCGCACGTAGGTACAAAAAGCTTTAAAATAGAGCATTTAATTGTTGATGCTCATTCCAATCAACATATCGCAAAAGGGGAAGCTGTGATTGTCTATTTCAATTTTGAAACACAGCAAAGCGAGGTTATTCCGGATCAATTAAGGTTGGAACTAGAAAAAGAATTGGTAGTTTAAAAAACAGAAACGGCTAGATGTTCTATTAAAAGTGTTAGGAACATTAAAAAAATATATCTCTTTATTGTTAGACATTATAAAGAATAATTAAACGAAGGATGGTAGGCAATATATTAAGTTGCTCTATTTATCCTTTTTTTATCAACGTGGAGTAAGAGTTCATATGAATAATATGTACTTTAATGGCATATGGAATGAAATACGTTTTCACACAATTGAATGACAATTTGACCTTTAATAAAAAATTGATTGTTAGACAGCAAATTCGTTTTAGTAAAAATTTCGATTTATTAAGAAGTGGCGTAAGCTTCAACAACTTGTCCTAGCAAACGAGCACCTCCTATTCTTATACAGTTATTTGAAATAACATTATGAAAAAGGAATATATTTTACAGAGAATTGCTTTGTTCAGTTTATTTTTCAATGACTAATTCCGTTTATGAGTATATGGGGGGTAATAATGGTAACAAATGTTTACAATGTTTTATTAATTGTTTGTTGCTTGTATTTAGTATGGAAAAAAGATGAAGAAGAATCGTATTTTCCCTTAAAAATAGTAGGATATTTTATATTAGGCTCCTTTGCTTTTAGTTTCAATCAAATTACACTTCCTCTTGGGTTTATATTGTATATATTATTCTTTAGACCAGCTTTAAATGTAGAAGTCAAGCGAATGGCAGCAGTATTTGGTGTTATTACTTTTATCATTGTCCATTGGATTTTACCATATGCTGTTAATGAATGGCAAAGCCGCCCATTATTTATTGAGCATGAACTTGGTTCAGTATATACAATTAACTTTCAAGACGAATATGAGCTGATTAAGGAAAAATTAGAATTAGAGGAACTCAATTTAAGGCTTAAGAATTTTGAATTAGACTATGTTAAAGATGGAAGAATTACAGCTTTTAGCTGGCAGTTCTTCGAACAGAAAGGCAATAGCTATAATCTTTATAATATTCGATATGACTTTGATAAAGTGAGGTATCGAATAACGCACAGTCAACTTGATACATGGCTAGATTACAATCGAATAATTGAAAGTGCCCATTTCTTTGAAAATCTCAATGTACTTGATATTAGAGATATAACTTACGCTAAGGGTGACTTTTCTTCATATGGCATTCAAAGTTCAGGGGAGCGGGTCAATTATGCTATAGAAAATCGTACTCATTTCATCATATTAAATGGTGAAATAGACTTATTAGAGGACAATCAATTACCAGTTGAAGGTTATTATTTTTCAGCTTATGCGTTGGAAAAAACAGGTGAGGAACGAGATGCACAAGGAAATATAACACAAAGAAGCTATCGAGGTGCTCAAGTTACTGATTATCTATTTAACGTCAATTATAGTGAGAGATAGAGATAAAAAATCTTACCTGGATTTTTGTGTACTGAAGTTGTTCAAATGACATGTTGATCTAGAATAAAGAAACTAATCAAAATAGGTCGTACAAGTTGTTCCATGGCGTTGTATTGAATGCGTTTTTTTATCGTATTTTCCTAGGATTTCGGCTACCTATTAATGTATACCTTCTCCTCATTCTCACATTCCTTATAAAGTAGCATGTTTCTAGAAATTACTTTCTTATAAAAAGTAATACTATATTACTGTTATAACAAATCCATCCGGTTAGAGGTCTAAATAATAAAGTACACCTCTAAATATTAGTGATGTACTTGATCATTATTATTATATAATGTGTGATATAACAGACAAATATAATCTCAATCTATAAAAAGCAACTTTCGTTTATCTTTAACTTCTGGTGCCTGGAAAAAGGTTTACTATCTTAATAGTTTAAAACAAAACGTTCTATACGATTTAAACCCTCTGTTAAAGTTTCCATAGAATATGCGTATGATAGTCGAATATAATCTTCTCCATAAGAGGAAAAAGCACTTCCAGGAACGACTGCTACCCTTGCTTCCTTCACTAACTTTATTGCAAACTCATAGGATGTTAACTTGAACTGTTTAATGGATGGAAATATATAAAATGCACCCGTAGGTTTAGTAACTGGGAGCCCAATTTTTTCTAGTCGACTTTCGACATATTCCAATCTTTGTCGATATGTATCTTTCATTGAAATAGCATCATTTTTACCATTAGTGAGTGCTTCATAAGCAGCTTTTTGGGAAATAGAAGATGCGCAAGAAACGTTATATTGATGGACTTTTAAAATATGTTTAACTAGGAACGACGGAGCAAATAAAAAACCAATACGCCACCCGGTCATTGAGTGAGATTTACTGAGCCCATTAATGACTATCGTTTTATTCGGTAAATAGCTTGCAATTGAATGATGTCTTCCTATGAACACGAGTTCACTATAAATCTCATCTGATAGTACAAAAATATTTTTATCTTTTAATAATGCCGCGATCTCCTCTAACTCATCAGGTGTGAGAGTAACTCCTGTTGGATTTGAAGGGTAAGGTAATACAATACAACGTGTTTTCTCAGTAATATGTTCTTCGATCAATTTTGCCGTCAGTTTAAAATCACTCGCTGTTGTATCAACATGAATAGCCTTTGCACCACAAAGTTTTATGATTGGTTCGTAACCTGGGTAAACTGGACCAGGAAGTATGACCTCTGTACCTTCCTCTAAAATCGTTCTAAAAGCGATATCTATTGCCTGACTTGCACCTATCGTAACAATGACTTCACTTTCTGGATCATATTGCAAACTGTATTTCTCCAATACAAAAGCTGATGCTGCTCTTCGTAATGCTAGATCACCTGCATTAGGAGTGTATGTAGTATAGTTGTTTGTTATAGATTCAATACCTGCGTCTTTAATATGGCTTGGTGTATGAAAGTCAGGTTGGCCGATTGTTAAAGATATTACGTCTTCAAAATCTGCAACAAAGTTAAAAAATTTTCGTATGCCAGATATTTCAATATTTTTTACACGTGAATTAATAAGGTGTTCCATGTTAACGTACATCCTTCCGAACAAAATTTAAAAGCTATCTCATATAAAAAGATTAAGATTAGTATATAAATAATGACTGCATTTGTCCAAAAAAGATGAAATCATTCGAAAGAAATGATTTAAAAAACGTCGAATTTTTACAAGTTTCTCTAAAATACTGTGATAAAGTAATAGAACATTTTATAGAAAGGCTTCTTTCGTACCTTTGTTATTGTCACTGCATTAAAACTGCGATAAGAGGTTTTATGCAACAGTCATCACGTTAACGACGAATTCAAGCCTTAGTAAAAAAGGGAGGAAGAAAACATGGAGTATGAACTTAGTTGTAAAGGGAGTGCCTTACCTTGTGAAGTGACAATTGACGAAGACAATGGGAGGTATATGATTCGTAAAGCGGATTCTAGTGGTGAAATTTTTAATAGTCCAGTGGAGCTAGTGAGGTGGATTGTTGAAAATTGGCACCCTGAAGATTTTCGAGACCAGACTCAATTTACTAATATGGTGAAGGAAATTCAATCCTATTTCCCTATTAATAACAAATAGATTTATGTCAGCATTGATTGTTTGCTGCAACCATTAATTCATTGAAAGGCGGGAGGTATATGGAACGAGAAATTACTGCAAAGGATATGATGATGAAGGATGACCATTATGTCTGGCACTCCATGAAACCATATGACCCTAAATCGACGATGGTAATAAGTCAAGCAAAAGGATCTTGGATAACTGATATAAACGGAAATAAATATTTAGATGCAATGTCTGGACTATGGTGTGTAAATGTAGGGTATGGTCGTAAAGAACTTGCTGAAGCTGCATATGACCAATTATTGGAATGTCCATATGTCCCACTTACTCAAAGTCATATACCAGCTATTCATTTAGCTGAAAAGCTCACTAACTTGTTGGGCGATGACTATGTTTTCTTTTTTTCAAATAGTGGTTCCGAAGCGAATGAAACCGCATTCAAAATTGTCAGACAATATCATCAACAACGTGGTGATCACCATCGATACAAAATTATATCTCGTTATAGAGGTTATCATGGAAATACCTTTGGTTCGTTAGCTGCTACAGGTCAGGCACAAAGGAAATATAAATATGAACCGCTTGCATCAGGCTTTATTCATGTTGCCCCACCTGATGCTTACAGGTCTGAAGAAGACACTACTGTAAAAGACCCTGTTGATATAGCATCTGTTAAAGCGATTGATAACGTGATGACATGGGAGTTAAGCGAGACGATTGCTGCTGTAATCATGGAACCGATCATTACGGGTGGTGGTATTTTAATGCCCCCAGATGGGTATATGAAAGGTGTAAAAAAAGTATGTGAAAAACATGGTGCCCTCCTTATCTCAGACGAAGTCATTTGCGGTTTTGGGCGAACTGGAGAGCCATTTGGATACATGAATTATGATGTTAAACCGGACATTATTACAATGGCAAAAGGAATTACGAGTGCTTATCTACCTTTAGCAGCAACAGCTGTTCGAAAAAATATTTATGATTCGTTTAATGGTTCAGAGCAATATGATTTTTTCCGTCATGTCAATACTTTTGGTGGTAACCCTGCAGCTTGTGCACTTGCAATGAAAAATATTGAAATTATGGAACAGGAACAGCTCTTTGAGCGATCAAAAAGACTAGGTTCAACTATATTAGAAGAGTTTGATGATAGGCTTGAAGATCATCCCTACGTGGGAAATATACGAGGGAAGGGACTGCTAATCGGAATAGAATTAGTTATCGATAAAGCCTCAAAACAACCATTAGCTATTGACAAAGTAAATAAAGTAATTGAGGTTTGTAAAAATCATGGGGTAATCATCGGGAAAAATGGGATGACTGTTTCAGGGTATAACAATGTTTTGACAATTTCACCACCTTTAACAATTAATGATGAAGATGTGAATTTATTAATTAAAGTTGTTACCCAAGCGTTATATGAAATCTGCTAGTAAAACGAATGGTAGTTGTGTCATTTATACAGAGTAGTAACAATACTTCTTCTACATACATTAATGTTTTAAATCCAAAATTTTAAATCTATTATAAGGGCTGTTTAAACATTGCTTTGAACAGCTCAATCTTGACAGTTATATTCGATAAGTATTGTTAAAGGGAACTTGAATGATCTCACAACAAATAAGTATGGTCGAAAGGATGGTGATAAGATGAGAGTTGGCATTCCAAAAGAAATTAAAACAAGTGAAAGTAGAGTAGCGCTTACACCAGCTGGCGTACTACATTTAACGCGAGCTGGACATAAAGTTTTTATTGAAAGTGGTGCTGGCCTACAATCTGGTTTTTTTGATGAATTGTACATTGAAGCTGGTGCAGAAATTGTTGAATCTGCAAAAACAGCTTGGGAATGTGATATGGTGATGAAAGTTAAAGAGCCTTTAACAGAAGAATATCATTACTTTTATGAGGGATTAATTATATTTACTTATTTGCATTTAGCAACAAATCGGGAGCTAACAGAAGCACTCGCCGAGAAAAAAGTAGTCGCTATAGCATATGAAACAGTTCAAATGCAAGACAAGACATTACCTTTATTAACTCCAATGAGTGAAGTTGCAGGGAGAATGTCCACACAAATTGGCGCTCAGTTTCTAGAAAAATCTAAAGGCGGTAAAGGGGTACTACTTGGAGGAGTGCCCGGGGTGAAAAGAGGAAAGGTCACGATTATAGGTGGTGGAGTAGTTGGCACCAATGCCGCAAAAATAGCAATAGGGCTTGGGGCAAATGTGTCAATTATTGATGTTAATCCTAATAGGCTGAGGGAGCTAGATGACATTTTTGGAACCTCAATTCAAACACTTATGTCTGATCCGTATACAATTGGGCAAGCAGTATTAGATTCGGATTTAGTTATAGGAGCAGTGCTCATACCAGGGGCAAAGGCACCAAAGCTTGTATCGTCGGAAATGGTTAGGATGATGGAAGAGAGGTCTGTGATCGTTGATGTAGCAATCGATCAAGGGGGTATATTTGAAACGACAGATAGGGTTACTACACATAAGGACCCAACCTATGTAACACATGGTGTAGTGCATTATGCTGTAGGAAATATGCCTGGGGCGGTGCCTAGAACATCTACAATCGCTTTAACAAATGTCACGATACCATATGCTGTCAATATTGCAAGTAAAGGCTATAAAAATGCATGCCTGGACTGTCCAGCTCTGTTAAAAGGCGTCAACGCTGCTGGAGGGTTTATTACGTATAAAGAAGTCGCTGATGCACATAGTCTTTCATACAGAGAAGTAAAAACGGCATTAAATGAAGGTCAAAAAGTATAAAAAGGAGGGAGGTAATCACGTGGTAACCTCCCTATTCCACGTTGTTGAAAAGTGAAATGAAAAGGAAAAGGTATGATAATACTCAATGGAAATTGATTAACTAATATGTTAAACAAAATGCTCCAAGTACGATAATCAACAGAATAAATAGTACAACAATTAACGCAAACGTAGATCCAAAGGCTCCTCCTACTCCTGGACCGTAGCCGTATCCAGGATAGCCAGCGCCAGCTACACCGTAGTTACACATTAATAAATCACCCCACTTTCTCATTCTCTATATATGTCTATGACATATTTATAATTTTGTCTGTACGAATGTGCATGATTAAAACGTACAATTTATTGTTTAGGTTGGAAACCGTATGAGTGTACAACTTTCACTTGTTTGTATTAAGCTCTTTTCGTGAAATTTGCAGCTAATTTACGTAAATTAGAAGATGAAGATATCGTTTTACGTAACAGTCATCGTTTTTTTGAAGAAAGGATACGACGCGATCAAGTTGTTTACATGTTTATTTTGTAATACGATAAACAACAATCTATGTGAAAACAGCCTTATTTGAATATAGTATGGTATGCTGTTAGTATTATGATCGGTGAAAATATAAATCAAGAAAGGGTTGTTTACGTTGTCGACAGTAAACGAAGAATTTTCTAAAACTCTTATACAATCATTGAAGGGTGAGCGTGGGCATATCCCTATTAACAGAGCGCTATCTGATATTGATAGGCAACTTGCAGGGGAAAGCATCGAAGGTTTACCATATACAATTTATCAACTTCTAGGTCATATGTCGTATTGGCAGGATTTTTTCTTAGAATTTCTTCAAGGTGGAAACCGTGACCTACCTAAGAATGCAATGGATACTTGGCCACAGGATAAATCCCCATCTAGTAACGAAGAATGGATAAAGCTTGTAGAACATTTTTTAAATGGCATTGATAAAGCCTGTGAAATAACACGAAAGATACGACTAGTTGAGCCATTACAAAATTGGCCTACTGAAACGCCAGTAAGCTCATTACGTAATATAGCTTCACATAATACATATCATTTAGGCGAAATTATTTTAATTCGACGATTACTTGGCGCATGGCCCCCGCCTGGTGGAGGTTATCCGGCATAAAATGAATACACATAAAGCAAAGCTCCAGTATACCTATTATAGGACACTGGAGCGATAACTAAATTTTTTTAAGTAACTAAGGTTTCTTTCTTTAAAATTTCGTACTAAGAAATGAAACATAACTAGCGTTTGTAGCAACTTCTCTTCTTGAAAATGGTGAGAATTAGCTGTTTAAATTTGAAAGCCATAGTGCCAAAGTGTACAAAGAGGGTTTTACTTAATATCCATAATCCCAATCAACTTCTTCCTCATGCCACATAACAGGTGACACTTGGCCAAATTCTACATTTTTATTGTCAATAGAGCAATTACATTGTTGACATCCACACTGTTTTTTTATTTCATGGTATATTGATTTATCAACGTCTTCTAATATTGTTACAGGTCGAGTCTCTTTGAATAAAATGGCTGTACCCTTCATATAAATCTTCCCCTTTTTACATGCTAATTTATGTGATCATTTATCGTGATTTTTAAATTCACCTACATTTTATTCCGAGTGATTTCATATGTCTATAGAAATGTGAAAGTGTTCACAAATGTGGCACAAATAATCCTCAATTTATATCAAACTTTTTTCTAATTAGAAATGATGTTCACCATTTGTATTTTTAATATGATTCAATGTCATAGTATAGAACAGATTCTCTCAAAGCTAGAGTTTGTTGAAGGTGTCCTTGGTGTCTAGGTCTCACGATTAAAACGAAATGCCTAGAGTTTACTAAAAGAATTTCGTTACCTTGTCTACATCTAAATATTATAAATAGTTCTACAATGCTTATACGAGTATAAGACCATTCTTTCAGAGAAAGTAATATCACTGCAAATAAAGCTACATTTTGTTTGTGGATTTAAGTAAGAAGCTTTCAATTTGTTACTGTTAACATATATCTTCCATATTATTTTCTATAATAAGTCTCAATAATAGCTAATAGTATGTCAGAATATTAAATCTTAAGATGTTAAATGACCCTCCCATTATAATGGCTCTCTTCATTAACTTTGTTGCTACGGTTCCTAGACTAGAAGATTAAGTTGTCGTTATTAAAGAAGAAAAGACGGCACGAAATCTAGTGATATTCGTGATTATTTATTAATAATAAGCTACAAACTATTTGAAAACAGCCTTGTAAAAGGAGTATTTAATATAGGTGTGTTTTCATGACTTGTAGGATAAAACAGTTTTGTATATATGAAAACAACACTAAAGTGTCTATGAAATTCCAATTTATAGAAGTAATATAGTTACAATCTTACAAATAAGTTAACTGAGTGGCATCTAAGTAGTCATGCCAAAGAGACAGTCATTAAAGAGGTTCCATTAGCTCTGGTGGAACACAATGTATGTGTTTAGCAATATTTTATTATTGGAATGGAATATAAAGTAGATAAAGAAACATGCTGAGGAGGTATGAACAATGAGTTCTTACAGAAAAAAAGCCTTAATATTCGGTGTTTTATTAATATTAGGATTAGTTTCAGGTATGTTCTCAACAGTTCCAGCTCTAGAGCAATCGGATTACCTAATTAAATTATCATCAATCAAAGTGCAAGTTCTTGTGGCTATGTTTTTTCAATTTACTATGGCCACTGTATATGTTTGTGTGGCTGTTTTAATATATCCAATAATCAAGAAATATAATGAAGGAATAGCTCTTGCGTATTTCGGATTCAGAATTATTGGAGCAGCATTTCTTTTTATTGGAATAGTTTCGCTGATGTTACTATTATTCATAAGTGAACGTTTTATGATAGAAAGTCAGCCAGATCTATCCTATTTCAAAACTATTGGAGAATTGCTTCGATTATTTAGAGATGGGGTGAATCATATTGGAATGATACTGCCGTGGAGTTTAGGTGGTTTAATTCTATATTATTGTTCTTTTCGAATGAATCTTTTTCCTAAATGGCTATCAATTTGGGGTTTTATTGGCTGTAATTTAACACTGGTAGTAACATTTCTATTGATGTTTGATGTAATTAAATTAATAACACCAATTTATTTTATTATGAATACACCAACAGCTATATTTGAATTGGTTCTGGCTGTTTATTTGATAATGAAAGGTTTCAATCCAATAGTTGAAGACTAAAATGATAAATGAGTTAAAATATGAGCAACTTGTTTAAAATGTGTTTCTCTGAGTAATTCATTAAATAGAAATTAGACGATTCAGTTGTCATTTTATTAACACCTTGACCATATTCTAAATTTACTTAATAAGAGAATAATAGAACTTAATGTTGTTAGGATTAGCCTCTTTTCGTGAAACTTTTTGCACTTACTTTTGAATAACTGCTGATGATGATTCTAGCCTTTAGAGGTGAAAAGGTACTAATCGTGTGCTAATTACGAAATGCGACAATTAATATGTAAACAGTCAAAGTTAACGAAAGAGTATTGCGGAGTGTGCATTTACAGCAACATGGCACATTTTTTATTAATAGCTTACTCTGATTTGAAGTTAATTATAGATTATTATTCTTTTGATATATTTAAAGGAGGAGATTAGGATAAAAGCGATAGTATGTGAGAATTATGGTTCACCTGAAGTCTTGGAACTAAAAGATGTGAAAAAGCCAATGCCAAAGGACAATGAAGTATTGATTAAAGTAAATGCAACTTCTATAAATTATGGAGATTTAGTGGCTCGAAATTTTAATGAAATTTCTCCTAGTAAATTTAACATGCCGTTGCTTTTCTGGGCACTTTCTAAATTTTACTTCGGATTTCGGAAGCCAAAGATAAATATTCTAGGAAGTGAGTTTGCTGGGCAAATTGAATTAGTAGGAAAAGATGTCAAATTATTTAAATTAGGAGATGAGGTTTTTGGATATCTCGGTCAAAATATGGGTGCTTATGCAGAGTATATTTGTCTAACTGAAAAAGGGATATTAGCCACAAAACCAACGAATATGAGTTTTGAGGAAGCCACTGTCGTCCCTTATGGGGCAATGACGGCATTGAATTTACTTCGAAAAGTAGAAGTTCGTAGTGGACAAAAAGTACTTATAAATGGCGCGTCTGGGAGTATAGGTTCAGCCGCAGTACAGATTGCAAAATACTTTGGTGCAGAAGTTACTGGAGTATGTAGTACTTCGAGAGTAGAATTTGTGAAGGCTCTGGGAGCTGACAAAGTCATTGATTACACAACTGATGATTTTACGAAAAACGGTGAAACATACGATCTTATTTTTGACATATTAGGCAAGAGTTCGTTTCAAAGATGTAAAGGCTCACTAAAGCAAAGTGGTTATTATCTTTTAGCCAGCTTTAAGATAAAACAACTGTATGAAATGCTGTGGACTTCAATGTTCAGCAGTAAGAAAGTAATCTGTGCATTGTCTACAGAGAAGGCTGAAGATTTACATTTCCTAAAGGAGCTTATTGAGAAGGGGAAGATCATATCGGTCATTGATAGATCCTTTCCCTTGGAACAGACTGATGATGCTCACAGGTATGTTGAATCCGGACAAAAAAAGGGGTTTGTAGTTATTACTATGTAAATTTTTAAGGCTCTTTTCTTAAACTTTGTTGCTTGTTTCACTTACATTAGCAACTGACGTGTATTATATGATTTTATAGTCTTTAGAGAAGAAAAGAGCCCTTTTTTAACTGTTACAATTACATATTACTTCCTTTTGAATTAAAGTTTTGTAATAATGACTATAATGAAAAAAATCCATAATTTAGTAATAAAAAGAATAGAATTAATAATTTGTAAAGGAGAAAGCAATGAATTATCAACAAGCCTTACAAAAGTATATAGAAGCGACAAATTCTCATGATTTCAACAATGTGAAAAAAGTTCTTCATGAAAATGCCGTTTATTGGTTTACAGACAAGTCTTGTGTAAATTTAGAAGAAATTCAGAGTTATTTCGAAAATGCGTGGCATACAATCAAAGACGAGGTATATGCAGCAAAGGATGTAGAGTGGATTACAGTAGATCAAAAAACTGCCTCTTGTGTATATACATATCATTATGAAGGTTATTATAATGGCAAATTTGTTACTGGAAGTGGGCGAGCAACAAATATCTTTGTCAAAAATAATGATTATGACGACTGGAAGTTAATCCACGAACATTTAAGTAGTCTTTGATTGAACTAAAAAAGTCACACCTCTTTGTTAGTACTTCATGAGTAAGAAGAGCGTTCTTGGAATGAAAAACAATAATTCAATCGAAAGCAGCTTAAATTACAGAGGAACGACATATAATTCATACAAATAGAGGATTTATATGGAGGGGTTATAATGAAAATTCATAAAATGACATTTTTTATAATCTCACTGTTTATTCTTGTTTCTTGTTCATCAAAAACGATTGGTGAACCGGATATTAGTGAGCAAGTTTATGATGAATTAGGTGAAGGAGTAGTAATTCCAGAATTTGAAAACTATCCAATGGTATTTGCTATCATACAAATGCCACCAATAGGTAATAGTAAAAAATTAACTATAGTATATGCTGAAGAAAGAGGAGAAATCATAGAGGACTTTAGTGATCCGGCAGTGATACAAGCTTATGAGAAAGAAACAAATTCCAAATTTTTATATGGAGTATATGAAGGAAAAACTGTATTGGAATATACTTACATTGAAGACGGAGGAATATCCTTTTCAAACGGAAAAACAATGGTTTTGAATGGAAAAACGATTGAATATGTAGAAAAAAAGAATGATAAGAATGAATTTTTATTTGTAGCGTTAAATTATGAAGAGGCTGCTTATTCTTTTACATTTAATTTGAGTGAAGAGTTTGTACAAGAAGCAGCATTCGAAATTGTAGAAAGTGTCATTAACGTAGTAGATAATGAGTTGGATTCTTAGTTTGCCCTTTGTTACATTTCTGACCAACTGACAAAATGATGGATGGGAATATTATAAATTATATTGTCATATTTTATGAATTTCAAATGATGACAGTTGACTACCATATAAAATGCATTTTAAAGGGCAATGGTGAAAGTTGTAAAGGAGTTGGAGAAAGAATGGTAGTTGATGGCTGATATAATATCAATGTCTTGTTGTAGTAGACTAAATACGCCTGGTTCCTTGTCATATCTCAATGATAAGGAACCGGGATTTTTTGTATTAATAAGAAACGGATAGTGAAATGAAATAACGTCATTCATCAATAATTATGCTCGATGAAATTCGAATGATGTAGTTAATTAGCTACTAAGTTAAATATTTTGAAATGGAGCTTTAGTTAAGAAGGAGAGTTTACGTTGAGGACATATTTTAGAATAATCATTTTTCATTACTATTAGTTGACGTACCGAAAAACTAATAGAAAGATTTTACTACAATGCATGCCACAGTATGTATAGTTTAACTACTGAAAAATAGAATAGTAGTTTGGATGTAAAATATGGCAACCTTTTTCTTTATTTATTATTATAATAATAGTAAAGTGAAAATAGAGAATTAGTTAGTGTAGAAGAGGGGGATCATTTTAATGGCTACAAAAAATGGTATATTACTTGAAAGTGGTACAAATGAACTAGAAATAGTAGAATTCGGTATTGGTAACAATAAATTTGGTATCAATGTTATAAAAGTTAAAGAGATTATTAATCCAGTTGTAGTTACAGAAGTACCACATGTACACCCAAACGTAGAAGGTATTATTGAGTTGCGTGGGGAGGTTCTTCCAGTTGTAGATGTTGCTAAGGCACTTGGGTTTTCTAAGTCGAATAATCCAAAACTTGATAAGTTTATCGTTGCTGAATTTAATCAACAAAAAATTGTGTTTCACGTTCATACTGTGACACAGATTCATCGAATTTCTTGGGATAAAATTGAAAAGCCTTCAGATATGTACCAAGGTTTAGAAAGTCAAATTATTGGTGTAGTAAAAATGGAGAGTGACATGTTGTTGTTGCTTGATTTTGAAAAGATTGTTGTTGACATTAATCCAGATTCAGGTGTGAATGTGAATAAAGTGAAGAAGTTAGGTAAACGAGAGAGATCATCTAAAAGACTGGTCATCGCTGAAGATTCACCTTTATTAAGGAAACAGTTAGAAGATACGTTAAAAGAAGCAGGCTTCAGTAACCTTGAGTTTTTTGAAAATGGTAAAGAAGCATTAGCTTACTTGGAACAGACAATTAATGCAGGAAAAGAGATTACAGAGGTAGTACAACTCGTGATAACTGACATAGAAATGCCTCAAATGGATGGTCATCATTTTACTAGACGCATTAAAGAGGATAAAAAGTTATCAAAATTACCAGTAGTCATTTTTTCTTCTTTAATAACGGACGACCTTCGACACAAAGGGCAAATGGTAGGTGCAGAAGGGCAAGTAAGTAAACCGGAAATTGACCAATTAGTACATTTAATAGATGAGTTAATAAAATAAAAATTAGGTAATAATATAGTTATTATAAGTCGAAAGTTGGGTAGTAAAATGAGATGGATCGTCCAAGCTTTAGGGCAGAGATGGGTACTATTTAGTTTATTAGTCATTAATACACTAGGTACAATATATGGTTATTATTGGTATAGATGGCAATTATATGCTACACCTCCAAAATACCTTATTTTTGTGCCAGATAGTCCTACTGCGTCATTATTTTTTGTTTTTGTTCTCGTGGCCTTCTTACTTAAAAAGAATTGGGGGCTAATTGAAGCGCTAGCAATTGTCACTTTATTTAAATATGGCATTTGGGCTGTTGTTATGAATATACTAGTATATTTTGAGTTAGGTTCATTAGATTTTGCTAGTTTGATGTTAATCTTTTCACATGGTGCCATGGCGATGCAAGGGTTACTTTTTGCGCCTTTTTACCGCATAAAATGGTATCATTTAGCAATAGCCAGTGTATGGACTTTACATAATGATGTCATTGATTATGTTTTTGGCATGTTGCCATGGTATCACGTGTTAAATGAATATGTACAACAAATCGGGTATTTTACTTTTTGGCTTAGTATAGCATCAATTGGGATTACGTACGTTCTTTGTGTGAAGAAAGATAGGTTTGTGTTGAGAATAACGTAACAACATACTTTTGCTATTCGCGAAAAACTTAGACGACGATGATTAAAATCGAACATCATAACAAGTAGCATTTTTATCGTTTTCTAGGGAATGCATTTCAGTTTTGTAAATCAGGTGGAGCAGAATCTCCACTTTTGTCTTTTTACAAGGCTGTTTTTGCATTGAAGGTGGTGTTTCCTACTAATAAATAAACACGGTTACAAATATTGTTTCGTGGGATCTTCTTTTCACAATATGATGATAATCACATAAGACTTCTTTTACTGTAGTCATTCTGTCTGAAAAACACAAAATTTACGAAAAGACTGTTTATAAAAATGCTTTAACTAATTCACTTTTAGCAAAAGCTAAAAGCTTATGACCTGTTGTCGATCTTCATACTAAAACGAGGTGAACAGCTTGTCTAGGCTTTTTTCGTATTTTTAGTTCTACTCTTGTCCACCTTCTCATAATTATTAATAGAAGTTTGAGGAGGGACAAGTATGAATGGACGTATGATGTTGTTGTTACTACTAATACTATTAGTATTGCCAAGTAATAAATACGCTGCGGAAATAGAACATTGGAAAAAACTTGATGAAATAGCCGATGAAGCTTTACAAATGGTGAAAAGTGAGAGATATGACGACACAAAAAGTCTGTTGGAACACTTTACTAAAGAATTTTTACAATTTAGTACTAGTGATAAGCCATATACTATGGATGAATTAAGAGTAATAACAATTACACATAATAATGCTGTTGAAGCTGTAACTAAGACAGCCCTTTCTCATGAAGAACGAGTTAGAAAAGTCGTACAATTCCGATTGGTCATTGACGCTATCATTTCAGAGCATCAACCGTTATGGGTTGAAATGGAGCATTCGACAATGAAGTACTTTCATCAAATGAAAGGTGCAATTGAGCAAGACGATACTGAAACATTTCAATATATGTTAAATTTATTTTTAAATAAGTATGAAGTTATCCAACCTAGTATTAAGGTTGATGTTAATCCTGAGTGGGTAACGAGAGTGGATAGCCATATTCGTTTTCTAGAATCAAATCAGCATATTAGTTTGGAAAAAGCAAAACAAATCCAACAACTTGATCAAATGGAATCGGATTTATATGAATTATTTAATGCAGTGAAGGATGATGATACTGATCCGTCACTATTATGGGTAATGATTTCAATTGGAAGTGTTATTTTATTATCACTATCATATGCTGGATGGAAGAAATACAGAGCTGATAAAGTAAAACAACAGTCACGTAAAAAGCTAAATGATTGACATAATATCGGTTGTTCAGCTAAAATTATCATTATATTATTAAAATAGAGGAGTGGAGTAAGTTAGCATGTGGTACATCGCCTATTTTGCACTACTAATTATTATTCCTATTTGGGCTCAAATGAAAGTGAAGGGAGCGTATAAAAAATATTCTAAAGTCCCGTCATCATCAGCAATGTCTGGTGCTCAAGTAGCTCGTAGCATATTGGATGCGAACGGCTTACACGATGTCAATATCGAGGAAACACGTGGAGTGCTGTCAGACCATTATGATCCACGTTCAAAAACAGTTCGTCTTTCGTCAGATAACTATCATGGTCATTCACTTGCTGGTACAGCTGTTGCGGCACATGAAGTTGGACATGCGATACAGGATCAACAGGATTATGCATTTTTACGGTTAAGACATTCTCTCGTTCCCGTTGCAAATATCGGTTCGAATTTTTCTTGGATAATTATTCTTGCAGGTATTATTTTTGCTTCAGCAAATATGCTGTTATTAGGTATCATCTTTATGGCATTTGCAGTTTTGTTTCAGGTGGTTACATTACCAGTAGAGTTTGACGCCTCTAACCGTGCAATGGAGCAAGTGGTATCACTAGGTGTGATTAGAAACGAGGAAGAAAGAGAAACGAAGAAAGTGCTTAATGCGGCTGCATTAACATATGTTGCAGCGGCAGCGGTTGCAGTCCTAGAACTTGTAAGATTTGTACTAATGTATATTGGTATGTCACAAGACGATTAAGAAGTAAAGCTATACAAATAATCGCAATAAACCAAGACCAGGATAAATCATATCCTGGTCTTTTGTTTGCTTCAAATCGCAAGTATCATTATCTAAGACATAACGTAATGAACTTTGTAGTACAAACTACTCTACATCATCATGAGTTACCGTTCGAGTGGTTTTTTATTTTCGTCAAGTGTGAAACCTTCTCCTAATACGTCATGGACATCACTTACTGCGACGAAAGCGTGAGGATCAATAGATGTAATAACGTTTTTTAAACGGACGATTTCATTTTTTCCGACAACACAATATAAGACATTTTTATCAATTTTAGAAAATGAGCCCTGTGCTTTCAAAAAAGTTGCTCCTCTATCCATTTCTTTCATAATTTTTTCAGCTATTTCTTCATTTTTATCTGAGATAATCGTAGCACCTTTGGCAGCATATGCACCTTCCTGCATAAAATCAATGACACGCGCTCCAACAAATACTGCAACGAGTGTATACATTGCTTCCTGATATGTTAAATATACGATAAGTGAAACCGTAATGACTGCTGCATCAAATAAGAACATTGTTTTTCCCATGCTCCAGCCAATGTATTTATGTGCTAATCTAGCAAGTATATCTACACCACCGGTCGTTCCACCAAAACGAAAAATAATGCCTAAACCAACACCGATAAATACTCCTGCAAATAATGCTGCTAAAGTTAAATCCTCATTTAATGGCATTTGAATAGTATAGCGCTGAAAAATCCATAAAAAGACTGACAATCCCACTGTTCCAATTACCGTATACAAAAATGCCTGTCTACCAAGTAATCTCCAACCGAGAATAAACATTGGAATGTTTAACAACAAATTTGAATAAGCCGGATCTATTTTTAGAGTAAAGAATAATAGCAAAGTAATACCAGTAAATCCACCTTCAGCAAGGTTATTTTGCATATTAAAATGAACGAGCCCAAATGCGAAAATTGCTGATCCTAGTAAAATAAATAAGATATTTTTAGTCTTGATTCCTAATTGCATAATGTCCTCCAAAACAGTAGTCAGATTAAATAGAATTACACATAAAGCTTTTATGTTAGGGTGTTTTCGCATTGATTGTTGTTTTTCGAAATTAGATATAAACTATCTTTTCTTCAGTACAACGATTTAACAGTATAACCCATTTTTTTGTACTAGATTGAAAAACAATAGCAACAAAGAGCCTTATGTTATGTATCTTGCGCATAAAAACGAAGGGCAGGAGCTTTATCGCTTCATAAGGGTATTTATGTCTTGTTTCGGAATCAACTGGTCGTATCTTGTCGGCCGAGCAAGGATATCGACATTTCACCTATGAGAACATGACATACTCTTATTATAAGTAAATTTTAGTGCCCCAACTTTTCTTATTATATTTGAACTAGTCGATAGTTACAATAGATGAAATAATGGATAAAAGGGTCAATTGAAAAACGAAACATTTGTCAAATGAGTAGCTTTTGGCTAACATGTAAGATGAGAAAGAGGTGGTTATGAATGACTAAAACGTTAAATGAAATCCAGCTTGATGTTGATCAGTATATTAATCAATTTAAGGAAGGTTATTTTAGCCCATTAGCAATGCTCGCTAGAATGACAGAAGAGCTCGGAGAACTAGCACGAGAAATAAACCATTATTACGGTGAAAAGCAAAAGAAGGATAGTGAGAATGAACGGGAAATTGAAGAAGAACTAGGTGATATGCTTTTTGTATTAATTTGTTTAGCAAATTCCCTCGACATAAATTTGGAAACTTCGCACGATCGTGTAATGGAAAAATTTCAAACTAGAGATAAAAATCGCTGGACTTTAAAAGCGAAAGGAGAATGACAGCAATGGGTGAACAAATTAACATTGTTCTTGCAGGCCCTAGAGGAAGAATGGGTAAAGAGGCCTTACATTTAATACATAACACAAAGGAATTTTCATTAGTAGGAGCGGTAGATCGCAAACATGATGGGCAACTTATCTCTGATATTGACGGTTTACCTAATATGGATACACCCATTTATACTGATTTAGAGAATTGTTTACAAGCTCACCAAGCAGACGTGTTAGTAGATTTGACGACACCTGAAATTGGTAAAAGACATACAGAAATAGCTTTGCAATATGGTGTAAGACCTGTTGTTGGAACAACTGGTTTCTCAGCTGAAGACTTAGCAAGAGTTACTGAATTAGCTGCAAGCAAAAATCTTGGTACGATAATAGCT